>DASVBI010000495.1:0-3334 GCA_036375915.1 Terriglobales bacterium
CTGAATCCCTGGGCTGACCCACAGGGCCACGGCTTCCATATCATTCAATCCATGATTGCAGTGGGCACCGGCGGGCTCATGGGCGTGGGCCTGATGGAAGGGAAAGAGAAGCTGTTCTACCTGCCCGAACCGCACACCGACTTCATTTTTGCCGCCACCGCCGAGGAAGTAGGGTTGGTGGGCTCAGTGGTGATCGTAGGTCTGTTTCTGCTTTTCCTCTACCGCGGCATCCGCGCTGCCGTGCTCATCCAGGACACCTTTGGCAAGCTGCTGGCCGTGGGCATTACCAGCATGGTGGTGCTGCAGGCCCTGTTCAATATCAGCGTGGTACTGGGAATTCTGCCTACCAAGGGCATCCCCCTGCCCTTTATCTCCTACGGCGGTACATCGCTGTTCGTCACCTTGGCTTGCGTGGGGGTTTTGCTCAATATTACCCAGCAGGTGGACTAGCTGCCGCGCCGAGCGCGGCAGCAATTGAGTAATTGAGTAATTTGGCAATTGTGTAATTTGAAAACCAGCAGCAGGAAGCATTCAATTACACAATTACTCAATTACCCAATTTTCTTCATGTCCTCAGCCGTCGAATCACCGGAATCCCGTCCTCAAGCCCCGGCGGTTGCCACTCGCCTGGCGTATCCTTCTACTTCCATGCGGGCAGTCATAGCGGGCGGAGGGACGGGCGGGCACGTGATTCCAGCGCTGGCCATTGCGCGGGAACTGCGGGAGCGCTTCGCCGCCCAAGTGTTGTTTGTGGGCACTGCTCGGGGACTGGAGAACCGCCTGGTGCCGGCGGCGGGGTTTGAATTGCGCCTGATTGAGGTGGGAGCGCTGAACCGCGTCAGCCTGGCTACAAAGCTGCGTACCATGACCGCTTTGCCGCGGGCCATCCTGGCTTCATCCCACATCCTCGAACAGTACCGCCCGGACGTGGTGGTGGGCGTGGGCGGCTATGCCTCCGGCCCGGCCATGCTGGCAGCCTCTCTACGCAGTTTGCCGACCCTGGTATTCGAGCCCAACGTGGTGCCCGGTTTTGCCAACCGTGTGGTCGCGCCCATGGTGACCATGGCGGCGGTGCATTTCGAGCAGACTGCCCGCTACTTCCGCCGGGCCATGGTTACGGGCGTGCCGGTGCGCCGAGAGTTTTTTCTGGCGCCTCCCTATTCCCCATCCAGCCATCCCCCCACCTTGCTGGTGTTCGGCGGCAGCCAGGGAGCCAGCACTTTGAACCGGGTTATGGTGGAATCCCTCGCTGCTCTGCAGCAGCAGATACCCGGACTGCACATCATCCACCAGACCGGGGAGCGCGACTATAATGACGCGCAAGGGGCGTATCTGCGTGCGGGAATTTCCGCGGAAGTGTATCCGTTTATAGACGATATGCCGGGCGTCTTTGCCCGTGCTGACGTGCTGGTTTGCCGTTCCGGGGCAAGCACGGTGGCCGAGGTGACGGCGGCGGGAAGGCCGGCGGTTTTTGTGCCCTTTCCTAAGGCGGCTGACGACCACCAGTTGCGCAACGCGGAAGCGCTGGCCGGAGCCGGGGCCGCGGAACTGATTGTGGAAGCGGAACTTAGCAGCGAGCGACTGGTGCAGACGTTGCGCACCCTGTTGAGCGACCGGGTCCGGTTAGCGCGCATGGCAGAGGCAGCGCGGCGCCTGGCGCACCCGCGGGCGGCGCAGGAGATTGCGGAGTTGGCGGCGCGTCTGGCAGGGGTGGCGGCATAATTGGCCAGGGAGTTGCAAGGTTTATGTAGAAACTTCACGTGGAGTCATGCTGAGGCGCTTTAGCGCCGAAGCATCTCGCGTGCATCATCATAATGGTGAGTACTGCATGCGAGGTCCTTCGCGACTAAAGTCGCTCAGGATGACTCCAGTGAAATCAGTGTTCATCCGTGTGAATCCGCGGCGGTTTGAATTTTTAAATGTTTGCCAAGATTCAACGCGTGCATTTTGTGGGCATCGGCGGCATCGGCATGAGCGGCATCGCCGAAGTGCTGCTGACGCTTGGCTTCAAGGTTTCGGGCTCCGACTTGAAGCTGTCGCCGGTCACGCAGCGGCTGGCCAGCCTGGGCGCCACTATTTTTGAAGGCCACTCCATCGCCAACGTGGCCGGCGCCGAGGTGGTGGTCACCAGTTCCGCCATTTCCCCGGATAACCCCGAGGTGCGCGAGGCGCAGCGGCTGGTGATTCCCGTAATCCGCCGGGCCGAGATGCTGGCTGAACTGATGCGCCTGAAGTACGGCATCGCCATTGCCGGCATGCATGGCAAGACTACGACGACCTCGATGGTGGCGGCGGTGCTGGCGGCAGGCGGCCTCGATCCCACGGTGGTGGTGGGCGGGCGTGTAGACGCTATGGGCTCCAACGCGCGTCTGGGCAAGTCGCAATACCTGGTGGCGGAAGCCGACGAGAGCGACCGCTCCTTCCTGACCTTATCCCCCATCCTGACGGTGGTAACCAACATTGACCGCGAGCACATGGACTGCTACCGCGACCTGCGCGACGTGAAGCGCACCTTCCTGGAATTCATGGACCGCGTGCCCTTCTACGGCATGGTGGTGATGTGCAATGACGATGCGCCGCTGCGCTCGCTTTTGCCGCAACTGCGCCGCCGGGCGCTTACCTACGGCCGGCGGCCGGATTCCGATTTTCGCATCATGAGCTCGCAGCCGGAGTTTGACGATGGCGCGACCGGCAGCCGCTTTCAGGTGCGCTACCGGGGCGAGGACCTGGGCGAATTCCGCTTGCACGTGCCTGGAGCTCACAACGTGCTCAACGCCACGGCCGCCATTGCCGTGGGCGTGGGACTGGATGTTCCCGTAGAGCAGATTCGCCATGCGTTGGACAGCTTTCACGGCGTAGACCGGCGCTTCCAGTTGCGAGGCAAGGCAGCGGGGGTAAGCGTGGTGGATGATTACGGCCACCATCCCACCGAAATCCGCGCCACGCTTGCCGCCGCGCGTGAGTGCCGCTACCGCCGCATTCACGTGGTCTTCCAACCTCACCGGTATACGCGCACGCAGGCCCTGATGGACCAGTTCGCCACCGCCTTCGCGGATGCCGATTCCGTATTTGTGCTCGACATCTACCCCGCCAGCGAGCAGCCCATTGCCGGCATAACCGGCGAGGCGCTGGCCCAGCAGGTAATCAAGCTGGGAGGAAAGACCGCCGTCTACCTGGGCTCGTTTGCCGAAGCCGCCAGTGCCCTCGCCGCGGTGGCCGAAGAGGGCGACCTGGTGATCACCCTGGGCGCGGGGAACATCTGGCAGCTCGGCCCGCAAATCCTGCAGCAACTGCAAGCCGGGCCGCACGCTGTTAAAATCACCGCCGGCTAATT
>DASVBI010000225.1:0-18766 GCA_036375915.1 Terriglobales bacterium
CGTCGGCGCCGGCATTGAGCAGGGTCACAATGGACTGCTTTTCGTAGCGCGCCGTCAGCACCAGCACCGGCGTTTTGTGTCCCTGCTGGCGGTAGCGCCGCAGCAGTTCCAGCCCATCCAGCTTGGGCAGCATGAGGTCGAGCACTATCAGGTCGTAAGCCACTGACTCCGCCAGGTGCAGCCCGTTTACCCCGTCCAGCGCAATGTCCACCACCCAGGACGCATTCTCTTTCAGGCTGCGGGCAACGTTTTCCGCCAGCCGCCGCTCGTCCTCGATTACCAGCACTCGCATGGGCGTGCCTTATTTTGAGATTATCCGGCCCCGGGGCGGGGGCGCACAAGCCTTCAGCGGGAGCCTACCCGGGCCAGGCTTAAGGGGTGCTTAAGCCCGGAATCGGGCTCCAAATCGGTGGTCGTCCCGCTTGCGCGGAGTTTTCCGGCCGCCACCCTTCGGCGGTACACTTATGAGTTTGAAAATCCGCGTTCTTCCGCGCTGGTATGCGGTGGCGCACGCGAGGCAATTCATGGCAACCCAGATCTCCACCCGCCCGCAGCTCTCCTACTTGACCGAGCAACTGGACCAGCTCAAGCAGAAGGGTACCTACTTCCGCCTGCGGGTGCTGGAAGACGAGCAGGCGCCGGTGTGCACCTTCGACGGCAAGAAAGTCATCAACCTGGCCTCCAACAACTACCTGGGGCTGACCACCCATCCCAGGCTGCGGGAAGCGGCGCTTGAGGCCACGCGCAAGTACGGCGTAGGCTCGGGCGCGGTGCGCACCATTGCCGGCACCATGAAAATCCACATGGAGCTTGAGGAAAAAATTGCCCGCTTCAAGAACGTGGAGGCCTCGGTGGTGTTCCAGTCCGGCTTTGCCGCCAACGCCGGCACCGTCTCCGCCGTGCTGGGCAAGGAAGATTTCATTATTTCCGACGAACTGAACCACGCCTCCATTATTGACGGCGCCCGCCTCTCCCGCGCCACCATCAAGGTGTTTCGCCACAAGGACGCGGCCCACGCGGAAGAACTGCTCAAGGAAGTTGCCGGCCAGCCCGGCCACAAGCTGCTGATCACCGACGGTGTGTTTTCCATGGATGGCGATATCGCGCCCTTGCCGGCGCTTTGCGATCTGGCGCAGAAATACGGCGCCATCATGATGGTGGATGACGCGCATGCCTCCGGCGTGCTGGGCCGCAATGGCCGCGGCACCATTGACCACTTCAAGGTGCACGGCCGGGTGGATATCCAGGTAGGCACGCTCTCCAAGGCTATCGGCGTGCTCGGCGGCTACGTGTGCGGCTCGCGCGACCTGATTGATTTTCTCTACCATCGCGCCCGTCCCTTTCTTTTCTCCACCTCACACCCTCCGTCAGTGGCCGCCAGTTGTATCGCCGCCTTCGAGGTGCTGGAGCAGGAGCCCGAACGCATCGCAAAGCTGTGGGAGAACACCCGCTACTGGAAGAAGGAACTGGGCAATCTGGGCTACAACATCGGCGGTGTGAACACTCCCGCCAGCGAAACGCCGATTACTCCCATCATCATCGGCGACGGCAAACTGACCATGGACTTCTCTCGCGAGCTGTTCAAAGAGGGAGTGATGGGTACCGGCATTGCTTTTCCCACTGTGCCGGAGGGCAAAGCGCGAGTACGCACCATTGTGACCGCCACGCATACCCGGGAGGAACTCGACCGCGCGCTCCAGGTGTTGCAGCGCGTCGGCAAGCGTATGGGAATTGTGCATTGAATCCGCATCCGTTGGCCGCCGAATTGATTGAGAGTTAACGGGTTAAACTGTTTCCCGGAAAAGGCGGGCCGGGCGGCGTTTTGGGGACAACTCCGCCCGGGGGCTCATGCATCTAGCCAGTGGTCTTCCCGTACTTTTTTTGGTTGTTGCGCGCCGTGACCGCTTCACAGCCCAAACCAGAGCCCGAAGGAAACGCTGGTCCGTCGCCGGCCGGAGCTTCCCTGCCGCGGGGCAACTCCGAGTCTCTGCATCTGCTGCTGCAGGCCTCTGCTACTCTCCTGGCGCAACCCGATTTAGCTGCCGTGCTCGATCGCATTCTGGCGCTCTCGCGGGGACTGATTGCGGCCGACGCCTACGCCGTCTGGCGCCTGGATGAGAACGCCGGCATTTGGCGCGTGCTGGCTTCGCGCGGCCTTTCGGCGGCCTATCTGGAGAACTCGTCCATTGCTGGCTCCGGCATAGCCGAGCTCAGTGATGAGCCCATCGTGGCTGCCGATGTGCACCGGTTGCCCTTGCTGGAGCACCGGCGGCGCGGCTATGAGGCCGAAGGCATCCAATCGCTGCTGGCTCTGCCGCTGCGCATCCAGGGCCGCAACGTGGGCACCATCACTTTTTATTTCCGCCGGCGGCGGGAGCTGCAGCCCGATGAATTGGAGCTGGCGGAAGTGCTGGCCAACCTGGCCGCGTCCGGCATCAGCACCGCCGAGCTGTACGCGGAGCAGGTCCGCCTGCGCGAGCAGGCGGAGGCGCAACGGCGCCGGGCCGCTTTCCTGGCCCAGGCCAGCGCCGCGCTGGGCGCATCGCTCGACTTCAGCATCACCCTGCAGCGCGTGGCCGAGTTGGCGGTTCCCGAGGTCGCAGACTGGTGCGCCGCCTTTGTCACCAATGACCAGGGAACAGTGGAACGTACCGCTGTCGCACATCGCGACCCCGCCCGCATTGCGCTGGCCACCGAGTTTCATACCAAGTATCCGCCCACTCTCAGCAGCGGCAGCGCCATAGCTACGGTGATGGAAACCGGCGAGCCGCAGTTCTTTCCCGAAATTACGGAAGAAATGCTGCGCCAGAAAGTGCGGGATCCGGAGCGGCTGCGCCTGGTCCGGGCGCTTAACATGAAGTCTGCGTTAGTGGTTCCCATGTCGTCGCGGGACCGCGTGCTGGGCGCTCTGGTGTTCGTGATGGCGGAGTCGGGGCGCGTTCTTTTTCCGGCCGATCTGGAACTCGCCGAAGCCCTGGCGGCCCGGGCCGCTGCCGCCATTGATAACAGCCGCCTGTTCCGCCAGGTGCGGCAGCAACTGGAAGAGCGCGCCCGCACCGAGGCGGCCCTGGTAAAGACCGAGCGTCTGGCTACTGCCGGGCGCCTGGCCGCAACCATTGCCCACGAGATCAACAATCCCCTGGAGGCGGTCACCAACCTCATCTACCTGGCCCGCTCGGCCCCCGGCGGAGAGGCCCGCCGCTACCTGCAGATGGTTGAGGAAGAGCTAGCCCGCATTGCCCATATCACCAAGATGACTCTGGGCTTTTACCGCGATAGCGGCGCTCCCACCCCGGTGGACCTTGCCGAACTGGTGCGCGAAGTGCTCGCCCTTTATGAAGCCAAGCTGCGCACCAAGAACATTCGCGTGCATACCGAACTGAAGTACCCGCAGCAGGTTTTCGGCTCCAAGGGCGAACTGCGCCAGGTAATTGCGAACCTGGTGGCAAACGCAATCGATGTTCTGCCCCCCGGGGGAGCGCTCACCGTGTCTGCGGCCGATTCCGACGGCAGCGCGCAGCTCCGCGTTTCCGACAATGGCCATGGCATCCCGGCCGAAAATCTTACCCGCATCTTCGAGCCTTTCTTCACCACCAAAGCGGAACTGGGCACCGGCCTGGGACTGTGGGTGTCGCGCCAGATTGTGGAGAAGCATGGCGGCACCATAACGGTGGAAAGCAGTCCTGCCGGCACATCTTTCAGCATCTGCCTGCCCTCTTCCGCCCAGCTTTTCCGTGCCTCCTAGTCCCGCAAAAAGCCCTCGGGTCTGGGCAAGCGGTTAAGCTTGCCTTAATCTGGTGCCCACTACATTAGCGGCTTGGAGGGGGACGTGCATCGAGCGGCAACCGTGCTTCTGGCCTGGGTTCTAATGGCGAGTGGGGCAGTAGCTCAGCAACCGGCCCCGGCGAGTCTGGCGGAAGCGCCGGGGGCGCCCATCGCCAAAGCGGGCCCGGCCAATTCCAAGGCGGGCGCGAAGCAAGTCTCCGCTCTACAGGACGCGCTGCGGGCCCCGAACATGTTAAGCGCGCGGGCGGCGCAAGAACCCGCTCTCAGTGGGGCTCCTCAGCCCGCCGCTGACGCGCAACAACCGCTGCCCTCCCCCGCGGTTCCCCCGACGGGCGTTGCCTTAATGGAACCTGGGGAGCCGGGACAAACCGGGCCGCCGGTTACGATTACCCTGCAGGATGCGATTGCGCGCGCCGGCAGAAACTATTCCCAGTATCTATCGGCGGTTACCGATGCCAAAGTGGCCAATGAGGACCGTGTGCAGGCGCGGGCCTCATTGCTGCCCTCGCTCAGCTATACCCAGCAGTATCTGGGCACTCAGGGAAACGGCAAACTGGCCAGCGGACGCTACGTCACCAACGATGGCGTGCATGTTTACCGCATCTGGGGCGTTGTTCATCAGGACTTCTCAGCGGGATTTTTTACCCTTTCGCCCTATAAGCGGGCGGCAGCGGCCTCGGCCATCGCCCAAGCCAAAGCGGAAATTGCCCGCCGCGGGCTCACGGTCACGGTCACCAGCCTGTACTACGGCTTGATTGTGGCCCAGCGCGAGTACGCCACGGCGCAGCAGGTGCTGGACCAGGCGCAGCACTTCCTGAAGATCAGCCAGGATTTGCAGCGCGGCGGGGAGGTGGCGCGCAGCGACGTGATCAAGGCGCAAATTCAATATAACCAGCAGAACCAGGCTTTTCAGGAAGCGGCGCTGGCCATGAGCAAAGCGCGGCTCGACCTGGCGGTGCTGCTCTCGCCCAGCCTGGACCTGAATTTCAACCTGGTGGATGACATGGACCAGCCGCCGGCTCTGCCTCCCTTTAACGACGTTGCCGCCATGGCCGCGCATGAAAACCAGGATGTGCGTGCGGCGATGGAAGCTATGCGCGCCGCCCGGTCGGATGTCAGCATCGCCCGCGCCGCATTTTTCCCCACACTCAGCCTGGAAGGCGTTTACGGAATCGAGGCCAATGCGGTGGGCTTGCGCGCCGTTGATGCCGCCTTCCCGGAACTGGGGCCGGTCCCGACTCCCGGTTACTTCATCACCGCATCTTTGAATGTTCCCATCTGGAATTGGGGAGCCACGCTAAGCAAGCTGCGGCAAGCTGAATACCGGCGTCAGCAGGCCAAGGTGGAGTTGAGCCAGGCGCAGCGCCAGGCGCTCAGCAGCTTGTACTCCTTTTACAATGAAGCAGCCGTCTCGCGTTCGGAGGTTCAGGGACTAAGGCAGGCCGCGGACCTGGCCGCCGAGAGCTTGCGACTGACCACGCTGCGCTACCAGGCGGGAGAATCCACCGCGCTGGAGGTGGTGGACGCGCAGAATGTGCTGGCCGCGGCTCGCAACGCTTACGAGAGCGGGCAGTTGAGGTATCGCGCCGGGCTGGCCACGCTGCAGACTCTGACGGGCAAATTCTGAACATGAACCGCAATCACCAACCGAGAAAGCCGGGGAGGCGCGCCACCGCCCTGGCCCTGTCCGCATTGCTGGCGCTGCTCTCCTTCGGGTGCTCCGGAGGTGAGAAAGAGAAGGAGCCGGTGGTGTCGGTGGAGTCGGCGCTGGTACAGCGCACCCGGCTGCAGCGTATCGTGACCGCCGAAGCTATCCTCTTCCCGCTGCACCAGGCGGCCCTGGTGCCCAAGATCAGCGCCCCGGTGGACAAGTTCTACGTTAACCGGGGCAGCCATGTGCGCCAGGGGCAACTGCTGGCGCTGCTGGAAAACAAAGACCTGAGCGCGGCCGCGGAGCAGAGCAAGGGGGAATTCGAGCAGGCGCAGGCGGCCTACGAGACCACCACCGCGGCCAGCGTTCCGGAAGAAGTACAGAAGGCGCAATTGGACGCGCAGGCGGCCAAGCAGAGCCTGGAAGCCGAGCAGAAGGTATATACCGCCCGGGAGAACCTGTACAACCAGGGTGCGCTGCCGCGCAAGGAGCTGGACGCGGCCGCGGTTTCTCTCACCCAGGCGCGCAACACTTATCAGATTGCGCAGCAGCACCTGAACTCGCTGCTGAAAACATCCAAGGCGCAGGAATTGCGGTCGGCGCAGGGACAGCTGGCCGCGGCCAAAGGCAAATACCAGAACGCCAAGGCTCAGCTCAGTTACTCTGAGATTCGCAGCCCCATCCCCGGGGTGGTTACCGACCGCCCTCTTTATCCCGGAGAGATGGCCACCGCGGGCGCGCCGCTGCTCACGGTGATGGATTTGTCGCATGTCATTGCCAAAGCCCACATCCCGCAAACCGAAGCGGCGCTGCTCAAGGTGGGAGACCCGGCCCAGATAAACGCTCCCGGCCTGAGCGAGCCCCTTCCCGGAAAGGTGTCCGTGGTCAGCCCCGCGCTCGACCCCAACAGCACCACGGTGGAGGTTTGGGTGGACGCCCGCAACCTGCGCCAGGAACTGAAGCCGGGAACCAGCGTTGGCATTTCCATGCTGGCGCAGACCATCCCTGACGCCCTTACCGTGCCGGCCAGCGCGGTACTGACTGAGTCCGACGGCACCACCTCGGTCATGGTGATTGGCAACGATAACCGCGCCCACCAGCGCGACGTGAAAACGGGAGTGCGGCAGGATAATCAAGTCCAGATCGTCTCTGGTCTGCAGCCGGGAGAACGGGTAGTGACGACGGGGGCCTACGGATTGCCCGACAACACGCGGGTGCAGCTGCAGGCGCCGTCTTCTGCGCAACCGGTAAAGGAAAGCCAAAAGGAGTAAGTCAGTACCCAGTTCTCAGTACCTGGCATCGAGCGAGCATGAATTCCCGCTCCTACATAGAACCGAGACCGCAGCAACACGAGCAGGAAACCTCGCGCTATTGGTTTGCCTATTTTTCCAAGCCCATCATCTTCCTCATCCTGACCCTGGCCCTGGTGGGTGTGTACGAGGCTTTCACCATACCTATCGCGGTTTTCCCGGAAACCAACTTCCCGCGCGTGGTGATTGGCATTGACAACGGCGTGATGCCGATTGACCAGATGACCGTGACCGTCACCCGCCCGGTAGAGGAAGCGGTGAACAGTGTGCTGGGGTTGCAGCTGGTGCAGTCCATCACCAGCCGGGGCTCGGCGGAAATTGACCTGTACTTCAACTGGAACGTGGACATGTTCCAGACCCTGGAGCGGGTGAACTCCGCTATGGCGCGGGTACGCTCCACTCTGCCGGCAACCGCGGAAATTCGAGTAGACCGGCTCACCTTTGCCAGCTTTCCCATCATGGGTTACAGCGTCACCTCCCGCACGGTGCCGCAAACGCAGCTCTGGGAACTGGCTACCTATAACCTGAAGCCGCGGCTGAACCGCCTGGACGGAGTTTCCAGCGTGGTGGTGCAAGGCGGGCAAGAGCCGGAGTTCCACATCATTCCCGATCCCTCCAAGTTGCTGGCCGCGCAGGTTACAGTTACCGACCTGCTCAACGCGGTGCAGCAGACCAACCTGGTGGACTCCCCCGGACTGCTGGAGCGCAACCACCAGCTCTACCTGGGGCTGATCAGCGGGCAGGTGCGCGACCCGGCGCAGATCGGCAACATCGTAGTCAAAAACACGCCGGCGGGAATTCCGGTGCGCATTGGCGACCTGGCCCAGGTGGAGCGCAGCGTCAGGCCGCTGTACACCATCGTGACCGCCAACGGGCAACCGGCGGTGCTGATCAACATGTACCGCCAGCCCGACAGCAGCACCGTGAATGTGGCTGATGAAGTTCACGCCGAGATAGCGCAGATTCGCAAGGAACTGCCCAGAGGCGTTGACATTCAGCCCTTCTACGACCAGTCGGAAATTGTGGTCGCCTCCATCAAGAGCGTGCGCGACGCGATTCTGCTGGGCCTGATCCTGGCCTCCATCATCCTGGTACTTTTTCTGCGCGACTGGGGCACATCCATCGTAGCTGGACTGGTGATTCCGGTCACGCTGATGGTGACCTTCATTTTCCTGAAAATCCTGGGGCAAAGCTTCAACCTCATGACCCTGGGCGGGCTGGCGGCGGCGGTTGGCCTGGTGATTGACGATGCCATCGTAGTAGTGGAAAACATCGTGCTGCACCGCGACGCCGGACAGGGCCGCCTGGCGGCCATCCGCAGCGCCCTCAAGGAAATTTCCACGCCCCTGGTGGGCTCCACCATCACCCCCATCGTGGTGTTCCTGCCCTTGATTTCCATTACCGGGGTGACGGGAACGTTTTTCCGCGCTCTGGCGGTAACCGTCTCGGTATCGCTGCTCACCTCCCTGGCCCTGGCGCTCACCTGGACTCCGAACCTGAGCCAGTACTTCATTCGCGGCCGGGGCGGTGAGGGCGAATCCAATCATGGCGGCGGTGACGCTTTCAGCGCCGAGCGGCTGCTGGCAGCGGAAGAGGCCACCATGCGGAGGACCTTCGGCCGCATCATCAGCTTCTACGAGCGCTGGCTGCGGCGGGCCCTGCGGCATCCGTGGTGGCTGCTGGGTTTCAGCTTAGCGCTGATCCTTATCGCCGGGGCCAGCTATTACGGCCTGGGCTCGGATCTGCTGCCGGAAATGGACGAGGGCGCCTTCGTGCTCGACTACACCATGCCGGCGGGCAGTTCGCTGCAGGAAACGGACCGGGTGGTCACGCATCTGGAGCAGATGCTGCACGCCATCCCCGAGGTGCAAGGCACATCGCGGCGCACCGGCCTGCAACTGGGGCTGGCTGCCGTCACCGAAGCGAACACCGGCGACATCTCGGTAAAGCTGAAAGACAAGCGCAGCCGCGGCATTGAAGAGGTCATCGCGCAGATGCGCGCCGAGGTCGCACAGCAGGAGCCGGGGATTGATGTGGAGTTCGTTCAAACCCTGCAGGACATGATCGGCGACCTGACCGGCGCGCCCGAGCCCATCCAGATCAAGCTCTTTTCCCCCGACGCTGCGCTGCTGGCGCAATGGGCTCCCAAGGTGGCCGATGCCATCCAGAAGGTCAAGGGAGTGGTAGACGTGAGCGGTATCGAGAACACCATCAGCGGGCCGGCGGTGATGTTCCAGGTAGATCCGGCGGTGGCGGCGCGCGCTGGCTTCACGCCGCAGGAGGTAGCCACCGACGCC
Organism: Terriglobales bacterium; assembly: GCA_036375915.1. Lineage (GTDB taxonomy): Bacteria > Acidobacteriota > Terriglobia > Terriglobales > Acidobacteriaceae > JAICWP01. The sequence continues at coordinate 9,045 of DASVBI010000225.1, forward strand.
TCGGCGCTTCTGGAAGGCGAGCCCGCCCAGACGCCGGTGGTGGCCAACGATCGCGCTTATACCATCCGGGTGCGCTTCCCGGCCGCCGGCCGGGCATCGCTGGATGCTATGAAGAACACGCTGTTGGTGAGCAGCACGGGCAAGACCGCTACCCTGGGCGCGCTGGCCACGTTGACCGACCTGCCGGGCCAGACGGAGGTCCGGCGTGAAAACCTGCAGCGCGATGTGGCCGTCACCGCCCGCCTGGAAGGCGTTGACTTGGGCAGCGGGGTGCAGGCGGTAATGAAGACTGTGGCCGGACTCCACCTGCCCGCCAGCATCCGCGTGGTGTATGGCGGCACCTATCAGGAGCAGCAGAAGTCGTTTCGTGACCTGGCGCTGGTGCTGGCGTTGGCCATCGTGCTGGTGTTCATTGTGCTGCTGTTCGAGTTTCGCAGTTTCTCCGCGCCGCTGGCCATTTTGGCCTCCGCCCTGCTCTCCACCTCGGGCGTGGTGCTGGCGCTACTGATTACGCGCACGACCTTCAACATTTCCTCTTTCATGGGCTTGATTATGGTGATTGGCATCGTGGCCAAGAACGGCATTCTGCTGCTGGATGCGGACCAGCACTTCCGCGGGGCGGGTATGGATGTGCTCGAATCTATCGTGCAGGCGGGACGGCGGCGCCTGCGCCCCATCCTGATGACCGCGCTGGCCACCGTCGCCGGCATGTTGCCCCTGGCCCTGGCCTGGGGCGCCGGCTCCCAGATGCTGCAGCCTCTAGCCATTGCCGTGATTGGCGGCATTACCATCTCCATGGTGCTCAGCCTGATCATTACTCCCGCTGTACACTTCTACTTGAGCCGCGACTAAGGCACTCCCGGCTCCCCACTCATTCCCCGCATGACAGAACTACGTCCGGTGCACGATAATTGTTAGTTACACCGTTAGCATCTGTCGGGAGAGGAGACGAACGACTTGGAGCAACTGGAGCAGGCGGAAACCAGCCCTGCGGCTGTGGGTATGCCGGGCGCGCCTGTGTTTTCCATGTGGCGGACGATCGGCAACTACATTTTCTGGAACTACCAGCGGGGCAGCATTCACTACGACATCATGGTGACGCTCATCCTGCTTTTCATCTTTGTCACTCCCCTCGTCATAAACTTCAAAGACAAACCCGTCGAACACAGCCCGCATCTGACTGCGGTTGTTGTCATTCCTCAGGCCGGAGGCGGTGTCGTGTATCAAGTGCCGGCAGCCGCTGTGTCCGGCGATAGCGATAATGCTATCCGCAAGGAATTGCAGCGAATTATTGCGCCCATCGCCGGCCAAGCCAGCATCTCTAGATATGAAAAGATCAGTGATGCCGCGGGGGAGCCTGTCTACCAGGTTTGGGTGAAAAAGTAGTTCGCTGCAGCCAGCCCGCGGCCGCAGCCTCGCAATTGTGAACTAAACGATGAAACGCGCTCTCACAACCGCAATAGCCATGCTCGCTGTGCTCCTCGGGGCGGGGCTCGCGCAGAATGCGTCGTCCGGCGGCGCCTCTGACGCCGAATTAAATGCCATTCTCACCCGCATGGACCAGACGGCGGAGAAATTCAAAACCACCCAGGCGGATTTCATCTGGGACCAGTACGCCAAAGTGGTGGACGAGACCGACACGCAGAAGGGCAAACTCTACTTCCGCCGCACCAAGGAGGGCGTAGAGATGGCGGCCCATATTACCGAGCCCACGGAGAAATACGTTCTCTTCCGCGACGGCAAAGCGCGTGTCTACCAACCCTCCATTGACCAGGAAACCGTGTACAACACGGGCAAGAACAAGGCCGATTTTGAAAGTTTTATAGTGCTGGGCTTCGGCGGGCGCGGCCACGATCTGGAGAAGTCTTTTGACGTGCGTTCCCTCGGCACCGAGGAAGCGCAAGGGGTGAAGGCTGCCAAGCTGGAACTGGTTCCCAAGTCACAAAAGGTGCGCAATACCTTTGCCCAGATCCTTTTGTGGATTGACCCTGCCCGCGGCGTATCGGTGCAGCAGAAGTTTCTGGAGCCTTCCGGGGATTACCGGTTGGCGAAATATTCCAACATCCAGATCAACACGAAAATTCCCGATAGCGAGTTCAAGCTAAAAACCACGGGCAAGACCAAAGTAATCTCACCCTAGGCTAGTTCCAATGGCCGTCACATTATGCGGGTATGTGTTGCAAAATGAACGGCTTTCCCGCTATGGGGCGGTCGCTGGACGTATTCACAAAATTAATTTGAGCCGGAGCACCCCCGGGCTATACTCTACAAATTGCTGAACGCATCCAATGTAATTGGAGCGGCAAAGTCGTAGGTCACTATTCTTATCATGGCTAAGGTATTTACCATTCCCGTACAACCTACTCCAGGCAACCGCAAGCGAGAGCGGCGGCCTGACCCGCGCTATGTGGAAGGCCAGCGTGTCCTGGTCCAGGCCATGAAGTATCTGGCCCAGGCGGACCCGCAAGGCAATCGGCCCGCCATTGAACTGCTCTCGGAGCACTTTCGCACTCGCTTCCGGATGAGCGATTCGCCGCTGCAATAAGACAGGAGTTGGAAGTCAGTAGTCGGGGGTCAGCAAAACCACTCCTCACCACGACCAACTGCCTCTGCTCCAACTGGGGCGGTGTGCCTTCCTTCTTTTCGTCTCGCGGGCGAAGGTGCCCGCGCCAAACACTCTAATCACTTACAACCCAAAAAATCAGGGGGCGGAAGATCCGCCCCCTGAGCCGTCCTGCGCACTGCTGCGCAGGGAGGAGAGTTCAGAAAGTAAACCGCAAGGCAAATTCCATCAGCCGCGGCTTGTTGAGGGTGTTGGTAAAGGTGCCGAACACGGCCGACGTGGCCAGGCTGTTGTTGCCATTGAACTGCATCTGGCCCACGTCGAAGCGCGGCGTGTTAGTGATGTTGAAGGTCTCCCAGCGGAAGCTCAAGTCCTTGCCTTCGGTGACCTTCCAGGTCTTGCCCAGGCTGGCGTCTATGTCGAACGTGCCCGGACCACGCAGGTTGTTGCGTTGTCCTGACTCGCCCGGGTAAGCCAGGCGAAAGTCCTTGATGGCGGAAGACGGATCCTGGAAGACGTTGGGCAGCACCGTACCCCCCGGAGTAGCAGCCACCAGGTAGCTGCCAGTCTTCGGCTTCGGACCATTTTGCACGGCCGCCGAAGTGAGTTGCCAGTCTGTGCCCCAGAAGCCCAGACCAGGCGCCACACTGAAGGGGAAGCCGCTGGACCAGCGCCACAGACCGGAAATGGACCATCCGCCCATAAAGGCGTTGAGCACGCCGCCCATGCCGCTGCCAAAGTGCTTGCCCCGGCCGACAGGCAGCTCGTACACCCAGTTGGCGTTGATCTGGTGGGTGTTGTCGAAGTCGGAGACCGCGCGCAACTGTTTGGGACTCCAGGAGTTGATGATCTGGCTGGCACCCACGCCGAAGCCTTCAAACTCGTTGATGCGCTCGGCGTTGGAGCCCACGTCAATGGACTTGGAATAGGTGTAGTTGAAGTCGAGGTTCAGCCCGTTACTCATGCGCTTGCGCAGGCTGAGCTGCAGGCCGTTGTAGGCGCTGTTGCCGATGCTGCGCCACGCGTAGAGCGACGACCATTGCGGGTTGTAGAACACATAGGGCTGGGTTTTACCATCGGCAGTAGTGGCAAAAGAAGGGAACCCGAACAAGTCAGCTACAAACAGAGCAGTAGTTTCGTTGCCGGCGTTGCAGGCGAAGGCGTCGTACATCGCCTGGGTCGCAGTCAGGTTCACCGGTACACCAGGTCGCAATCCACAAGCCGAGGGACTGGAGTTATACATTTGGTCTACCGCGGGGCCAGCGGCGTTGGGGAACATATTCTGAAAGAAAGCTACCGGCTTAACTTGTGAGACGGGCACACCTGCAAAGTACTGTTTGGCCAACATCTGTGCAGCAGTGAAATAATCCTGGCCCGACTTGGGATCGCGCAGATTCACCGGTTGCGACATGTCCTCTTCCTGCAGCAGGTGATGGGCGAAGCGGCCGACATAGGAAGCCTCGACCACGAAGTTCTTAGGCAGTTCCCGCGTGACGCTGAAATTGATCACATGGGAGTAGGGAGTATGCATACGGCCGTCCAATCCCCAGGTGATGGCAAAGCCGCCATTGTTCAGATCGGCGGGTGGGATGCTGGGGAAGGGCCCGCTGGGAGCGGGAGGCAGAATGTTGCACGGGGGAGCGGCGCAACCCTGCGCTGCCGTGGTGGGAATGATGTTTACCGTGGGTTGGCTGAAGCGCGGACTGCTGTCTACGCTCTGCGTAGCTGCGGGATTGTCAATCAGGGTGGTCAGGCCGAAGGAGCCATTGCGGTCGAAGCTGTTGATGATGCCCTCGCCGAAGTGGTCGTAGTAAATGCCCCAGCCGCCGCGGACCGAGAACTTGCCCGCGCCGCCACCGGTAATGTGCTTGAGGATGCCGCTGTCATACGACGGCGCCCAGGCGAAGGAGAAGCGTGGGGCGACGTTGCCGTAGTCCCAGTTCCAGAAAGGCGGTTTACCGTTGGCCTGGCCGGACAGGCCCAACCCCACCAGGTTGGTGCACTGCGCCGCCAGCGAGATATCCGTTGGACAGGTGTTATAAGCCAGTCCCCGTTGCGCCAACTGACCACGCTGATTGTAGAAGGTACTCAGGTTTACCGTGGGTGACACCTGGTTGCCGTTCACTTCATAGGGAGGCTGCAGCAGGGTGTAACGGGCGCCAAAGGTTAAGGTCAGAGTGGGAGTGACCCGCAGCGTATCTTGCGCATATATCTCTCCCTCATGCGCCTTGAAGTGGCGGGGCACGAACGCGCCCCCAGGCAGCAATGCGCCAGTCTTGTCGCGGTTGTATTCCCCTTCCACGAAGGGAACCAGGCCCGCAAGAGCAGCCATGGGTAAATCGTAGGACTGGACGAAATCGCTGGAGACAGCCGGCAAGTTGAAATTTGCCGGGTCTAGGCTTTCGCCCGAACCCGCGATACCTGCCTGGTCCAGCCAGGAGACGTTGGTCTGGCCAAAGTTGAAGGAATCGGTATTGCCCAGCCGCTCGTCGTTGATGATGCGAAGGTTGCCACCGAACTGGAAGGTGTGATTGCCCTTGGTCCAGGTGACATCATCCACAATATTGTGCATGGGGACAATGACGCGGGTAGTGGCGGTTTGACCATTGAGATCGTTGAGTCCCCGGAAATTCACGAACTCCGAATTCTGCAGGCCAACGCTGTCAATGCCTTCACGGACAAACCCATAACGCAAATTGTTGATGAGGTTGTCACGCAGAATGGCCGTGTAGCCGACGGAGACCCCCTTGTTGTTGCTTTTGTTGGTTACGTTCGGGGGATCGCCGGGGAATTCAGGCCCGTCATTGCCCAGGCCGGCGACGCTGTCGTTCTGCAGGTTGCCGCGCACGAACAGCCGATGGTTGCCATTCTGGGTCAGGTTATAGTCCAGCTTCAGAATGTATGTGTCTAGTTTAGCGGGAGCACCGGCTGTGAATTGATAGCCACGGAAGTTGAAGCCGTCGCCCACGATGTCGGTATTCGGCAGCGGATATTGATTGAAAATCTGCATCACTGCCGGATTTGGCCCGGGCCCAAGAGGGCACGTCACTACGGGGTGCCCGGCTGAGACTGTGGCGCAAGTTTGATCCATGCCGGCAATGTCAGCCGGTGATAGCCGCTGCACGCTGCCGGTATCCGAGATGTAGCTGACAAATCCATTGCGCAGGTCGGCACTGGGGACGGTGCGCACGATCGAGGTGTTCTCGCGCAAGCGTTGACCTTCGTAGGTGCCGAAGAAGAACAGCCGATCCTTCTTGATCGGACCGCCAATGGCTCCCCCGAAAGTGTTGCGGATTAGCTTGCCGGGGATATTCGGCTCCCCCTGACTCAGCTGCGAATTCTTCACGAACCAGTCATTGGCGGTGGTGAAGGTCGGCCGGTGGTACTCGTATAAGGTGCCGTGGAACTGATTGGTACCGCTCTTGGTCACGAGCACGACCTGGGCACCCGACGAGCGACCTTCATTGGCGTTACCGCCGGTGGTTGTGACGCGGAACTCCTGTAACGAGTCCAGTGTGGTCCGCAGCGCACCCTGGAAGGCCTGACCCAGAATGGGATCGTTGTTATCTAGACCATCAATGGTGATGTTGGCCTGGTCGCTGCGCGCCCCGGCCACTGAGCCACTCCGGCTGTCCTCGCTCTGGGGCATCGCCTGGTCGTTGTTGCCGGTGTAGGCTACCCCCGCCTGCAGGCTCAGGATGCCCGTAGGATCCCGGCCTTCAAAAGGCAATTCCTTGATCTGGTCGACATTAAAGGCGTGCCCCAGGCTGGCATCGGTCGTGTTAACCAGAGGCGCGGAGCCCGTTACCTCTACCGTGACCGCCTGTCCTGCCACCTGCATCTGCAAATCCAACGTGGCTGGCGTGTTGACCATAAGGATCACGTTGCTCTGGGCGAGGGTGGCGAAGCCGGTCGCTGCCGCCGACAGCTTGTACGTAGCCGGCAGAACTTCGAGGAACTGATACAAACCCTGCGAGTTCGTCTTGGTTGTACGGGTGTAGCCCGTCTGCGAATTAGACAGGGTCACAGTAGCCTCTGGAATCACCGCACCCTTGGGGTCGGTTATCGTCCCCCGCAGGGATGACGTGCCCGTCTGGGCGCACAGGTAGGAACTTAGCAAAGCAGCGACTGCCAACAGGGAGATGAGCTTAGCGATGCGCATCCGGCGCTCCTATCAATTTTGGTGACAAATGGGGCCTGGGAGATTTAGCCAGCTACTTTGCAATCCAACGGCCCCAATTTTGCCTGAGGATAAAGTAGTCAAATCCAGCAACATCAACAATTTAAGATTGTTAGTTTCGTCTGAGCCCACCAATTTACATAGGGTGGCTACAGGTTTTGGTAGGTGACTTAGCGGAGGATAGTGGTCGAGAAATCTGGGACGTGTGAAGGCACCCGGCAGTTGCGGCGGTATTAGAATGCCAACTCGTGATGCGTATGAAAACACTGCGCCTATTGCTCGCTCTTACTCCTCTGCTGCTGACCGCCAGCGCACAGACTCCACCCACCCCCGGCGCACAGCAGTTCGCCAAAATCGGCAATCTCAAGCTCCAGAATGGCCAAATCATTCGCGACTGCCGCCTGGGCTATCGCACCTTCGGCCAGCTCAATGACGACAAATCCAATGCCGTGCTTTTTCCTACCTGGTTTGGGGGGCGCACCCAGGACCTGGTCGAACTGATCGGCCCGGGCAAGCTGGTGGACAGCAGCAAGTATTTTGTGGTGGCGGTGGACGCGCTGGGTGATGGCGTTTCCTGCTCGCCTTCCAACAGCCAGGCGCAGCCGCGCATGAAATTTCCCCAGTTCTCCATCCGCGACATGGTGGAGAGCGAACACGAACTCGCGACCCGCGTGCTGCACCTTACCCATGTGCGCGCCGTGATGGGCATTTCCATGGGCGGCATGCAGACCTTTCAATGGGCGGTCGCCTACCCGGACTTCATGGACAAAGCTATCCCCATCGTGGGCTCGCCGCGCCTGGCGCCTTACGACCTGCTGCTATGGCAAACCATGATTGATGCGGTTGAGCAGAATCCCTTGTGGAAAGAAGGCAACTACACCCAGCCGCCGGTGCCGCGCGAGGTGGAGCAGATAAGCGACCTCGCGCTCTCCACCCCCGAGCACTACAACCAGGAGATGACGCGGGAGAAGTTCTTCGAGTCGATGAAGAAGCCGGCGGACACGCACTTCGACAGTAACGACCGCATCCGCCAGGCGCAAGCCATGATGGGGCTGGACGTGAGCGCGCCCTTTGGCGGTTCCATGGAAAAGGCGGCTGCGGCGGTGAAGGCGCCCATGCTGATCATTGTGGACGCGCATGACCACATGGTCACGCCCGGTCCCGCGCTGGAGTTCGCCAAGCTGAAGGGCGCTCAGACCCTGGTGCTGGAAAGCGACTGCGGGCATTTGGGGCCGGGATGCGACCAAGCCAAGGTAAGTGCCGCCATCGCGGAGTTTCTGGGAAGACCGTAGCTGGTAGTTGGGGATCGCACTCGTAGCCGAAACAAGCACCAGCAACAGCTACTAGCTACCCGCTACCAACTACCGCTTTTACTCAGCAGCATCCGAAGGGACGCCGGGGATTTTCCTTCTCCACTTCGCGAGCCACAGCTACGGCTGCCGCGATCAACACAGCCACACTGCTCAAAACTGCTGCCCACATAAGGTTTCACCTCTGCCATGAATCTGGTTGACGCCCGTAGCAAGAATATTGGATTCCTTCGCGCGGTCAGGTGTTGGTTCGCATAAGATATTGCAAATAAGCAGGTTATAGGAAAACCGCGGGTAGTTATGCGGGTCTCGCCGGGCTGGAGCCCGGGGTTGTGCTCCGCTTCGCTTCCCATTTGCCGTTGGGCGAGGGCGCCCGCGCCACAAGTCTCTGGTCGTGCAGCGAACCTTCTGCAGCCGAGTCGCGATCTGTGCCACACGCGCCGCAAACCCGGGGTGTAAAATTGGTGGTTTCCTTGCTGTCCCCAGTCTTTATGGGACGTTAAAGAGAGAGGCGCAATCATGGCTACTGTGCAAGCCCCACCGCGGGCGCGGATTCATGAAGGACCATTCGTCAACGAGCCGTTGACCGACTTCACGCGCGAAGAAAACGCGCGCAGGATGCGGGCCGCGGTCGAGAAAGTGCGCGGCCAGCTCGGGCGCGAATACGACCTGATTATCGGCGGGCGTCGCGTAAAGACCCAGGACAAGATCAAATCCATCAACCCGGCCAAGCCTGCGGAAATTGTGGGCGTGTTCCAGAAGGCGGGCAAGGAGCAGGTGGAACCGGCCATGGAAGCGGCGCTCAAGGCGTTTGAGAGCTGGAGCCGCACGCCGGTGCAAGAGCGCGCCGCCATCGTGTTCCGCACTGCTGAAATCTTGCGCGAGCGGAAATTCGAGTATGCCGCCTGGATGGTCTTCGAAGTGGGCAAGAACTACGCCGAGGCGGACGCCGACATCGCCGAACTGATTGACTTCTGCGAGTTCTACCCCCGCGAGGCGCTGCGCCTGGCCAAGGCCGAGCCCCCGGTGCAGTTGCCGGGCGAGCGCGACCTGCTCATGTACATTCCCCTGGGCGTGGGGGCGGTGATTCCGCCGTGGAATTTTCCCAGCGCCATCATGGGCGGCATGACCCTGGCTTCGATCGTGTGCGGCAACACGGTGATACTCAAGCCCTCCAGCGATTCGCCCGCCATCGCCGCGAAATTCGTGGAAGCGCTGGAAGAAGCCGGCCTGCCGGAAGGCGTGGTGAACTTCTGCCCGGGCGCCGGCGCCACCTTCGGCAACGCGGTGGTGGCCCATCCCAAGACGCGCTTCATCGCCTTCACTGGCTCGCGGGAAGTGGGCTTGGACATCAACAAACGAGCCGCCGAACAGGCTCCCGGCCAGATCTGGATCAAGCGCACCATCCTGGAGATGGGCGGCAAGGACGCCATCATCGTGGATGCGGACGCCAACCTGGACTCAGCGGTGGAAGGGGTGGCGGCAGCAGCCTTCGGCTTCTCCGGGCAGAAGTGCTCCGCCTGCTCGCGCGCCATCATTGACGAGCGCATCTATGACAAGTTCCTGGAGCGCCTGAAAGCGCGGGTAGAAAAGATCACCGTCGGCGATCCCACCAAGAATCCGGGCATGGGACCGGTGGTCAATGAGGGCTCGATGAAGTCCATTTTGG
>DASVBI010000547.1:0-2199 GCA_036375915.1 Terriglobales bacterium
TTCTGTTGCAGTTCTTCGCGGGTCGGCGCCTCAAGCGGTGGGACATTGGGAGCGCTGGCCCGCGCGATAAATCCGCCTTCGGGCTTGGGCTCGATGCGATAAACGAATTGCGTGATGAGGCGCTTAAGCTCCATGTGGCGCGATTGTAGCGCGGCCCGGCGTGTCAATCCTGATTACTTTCGGGGCTGCCCTCTTTGGCGCGGGCCAGCCATCTCGCTTCCTCCCTTGACAGCACAGCAGCCCCGGTATTGAATACCTCCCCGGCGCTTGCGGCCTTCGTGCGGCTTGGCATTAGTCACTACCTACACAAAGACTCGTCACTGATGTTGAGTGAAAATCCGATTGCCAGGTGAAAACGTGAAACCATCCAGCAAGGTACTTGGCGGGAGAAGCAAGGTTAAAGTTGCCGTGGTGCAGACGCCACCGGTCTATCTGGACCGAGAAAAGACGGTGGAGCTTGCCTGCCAGAAGATCGCGGAAGCGGGCGCCCAGGGAGCGGAACTGATTGCCTTCACCGAGACCTGGCTGGCCGGCTATCCCTACTGGGGAGAAGGCTGGGGCTCGCAGTTGCAGGAATGGATCCCGGTGCGCGTTCGCTTCTACGACAATGCCGTGCTCATCCCCAGCGAGGATACGGACCGCCTGTGCCAGGCAGCGGCCCGGGCCAACGCCCACGTGGTAATCGGGTGCAACGAACTGGATTCGCGCCCCGGTGTGCACACCCTGTACAACACACTTCTGTTCATTGACCGCGCAGGAAGAATTCTTGGCCGCCACCGCAAGACCGTTCCCACCTTCGTGGAAAGGGCAGTTTGGGGTTTTGGCGACGGCGCCGACCTGGTCAGCTACGAGACCGACATCGGCCGCATTGGGGGCCTGATTTGCGGCGAGCATCTCATGCCGCTCATCCGCGCCCGCATGATCGAGCAGGGAGAAGACTTCCATATTGCCGTTTTCCCCGGTGCCTTCAGCCTGCACACCGGCCCCAAGCTGGAGGAACCGGATCGCGAAGCCCAGTTCTTCTGGGGCCACACCTTGACTCGGGCGCACGCCATGGAAGCGGGAGCCTTTGTACTATCCGCGTGCGGGTACATGACCCAGAAAGACCTGCCGGCCGACTTTCCCCTGGCCGGCACGGTCAGCCTCGATTACGCTCACGGCGGAAGCCAGGTGGTTGCTCCTCTCGGAATTCCGCTGGCGCCTCCCACTTCCGGCGACACCATTCTCTACGCCGAGTGCCAGGCCGACATGATCAAGGTCTGGAAGGCGATTATTGACACGGTCGGCCACTATTCCCGCCCCGACATCGTCCGCCTCCAGTTCCTGAAGGAAGTGGAAGCAGCGGAGGCCGCGAGAGCGGCGCTGGAAAGTCGCGGCAATGAGCATCTGCAAAGGACCGCAGAGCGCCACGAAATCAGCCGCGAGCAACTGGAGTCTGGCCTCGAGCGCCTGGCGCAGAAAGCGGGTTGAGGGCCACCATGTCGAATAAGAGCCTGACCGGAAAAGACTTCTTCACCATTGATCCCGGGCGCTGCGCGCTGATTGTGATTGACATGCAGAACGCTTTCGTGGCTGAAGGCGCTCCCTTTGAGACGCCGGGTGCGCGCGCGATGATCCCCCGTCTGGAGCGGCTGATCGGCTGCGCCCGCGACCTGCAGATGCCAATTGTCTGGACACAATCGGACCATCGTCCGCCCTACGGCGGCCTGATGTTGCGCAAGTTCCCGGCCATCGCCCGTGAGCGGGTGCTGTGGCAGGGAGAACCGAGCTTTGGGATGTATCCCGATATGATTCAGCCCCGTGAAGGCCCGCTCGAGTACCGCATTATCAAACACAAATTCGACGCCTTTTTCGAAACCGACCTCGACGCCATCCTGCGCTATCACCGGGTGGATACGGTGATCATCACCGGCACCGCCACCAACGCCTGCTGCGAGTCCACGGCCCGCTCCGCTTTCATGCGCGACTACAAGGTGGTGTTCCCCAGCGATGCCAACGCCACTTTCGACGAAGCCATGCACCGGGCCACGCTGGCGAACATTGATCTGCTCTTCGGGCGAGTACTGACCACGGAAGAACTGCTATCCGAGATAGGCGCGCGGGCGGCCGCTGTGAAATAACTGAGCCGCGGCGCGGTGCGTTGTTTCCATGGCGGCGCTCAGGTGCGAGTGAAATGACACTCCTGTTCACCGCCGAGTC
>DASVBI010000155.1:0-11514 GCA_036375915.1 Terriglobales bacterium
TGGTTGTTCCTGCTGCTGTTTGCCGTGGTGTCGGTGCTGGTGCCCTATCTGTTTTACTTCGCCGGGCTGCGCCACCTGGATGCGACCCGCGCCATTGTCACCAGCTGTCTGGAGCCGGTGTTCTCCATCGTGATTGCGGCGCTGGCGCTGGGAGAGTTGGTGCGCCCGCTGCAGGTGGCGGGAATCGCGCTGGTTCTTCTGGCCACGGTGCTGGTGCAACTGCCCAGCGCGACGGATGCGGAGTCCGCTATTCTCGAACCGATTGAATAGCAGACTCCGCGGTGCAGACGCGAGGAGGAACTTTTATTTCAGAGCGAAGGAATGGGCGCTGTGCAGGGCGGCGGTTGCAGGACGCAGCGGCGATACCACCTTCATCTGCTGCCAGTCGTAGGCAAATTCTTTGCCGCAATCCAGGCAGACGACATAGGTGCCGGTGGTGGCGGCGGCCGCCGACCGCTGTTTCAAAATCTTGCTGCTGATAGGGAAGCTGTAATGCCGATGACCGCAACCAAAGAACACATCCCACAGAGCCGAGAACAGATCCCTGAGAACTGAGAACATATCCCTACCCCCTGGCCGGAACGCACGAACCACAGTCACTGGGCCCACAGAACCTTTCAGCTACTTAGATTCAGCACTGCAGCAAAAGGTTTCGCAATTCGCAACATTGCTCGCAAACCCTTGCACCACGGGCAGGTAGAGGGACCGCCACAACGCGAACGCTTTGCCTCTAAGTACATGAATCGTCACCGGAGTCATCCTGAACGCCTTCAGCCGGGAAGGATCTGGCGTGCACTACTTGAGACCCCCGCTGGGCAGGCAAGCTGCATCGGCGCTTAAGCGCCTCTGCATGACGCCAGACGGGAAGGAGGCTCGTGAATTACAAGTCGCGCCGGCTGAAGCGGCGGATGGCGAAAAACAATGCCAGCGCGGCATACGCGCCGGCGTAGGCGACCATGGTGGAACTGGGCAGGGAAGCGGAACTGAAGGGGGAGAAGTTAAGCACGCTGGCCAGCGGCGACTGCATATCATTGGCGGCTCGCCGCCACAGTGCTTCGCTGGGCATGATAACGCTGGCGACTATGCCGACGTTCACCGCGCTGGTGGTGTTGGTGATGGCGCCAATCTGCTCAATCCAGCCGCCCAGAAAGGCCAGTCCCACCAGTCCCAATGCCAGCACGCCATTGGTCAAAGTCGAATAATGAGTTCCGAAAAAGAGAGTGATGGAGAGCAGCAGAACGCTCTCCAGCCACATCAGGGCGAAACCTTGCGGCACATGGCGGGCGGTAACGTGCGCCATGGTGTAAGTGATGGCGTTGATGCCGCCGACCAGCAGCGCCAGGTAGGCGGTCATCATGGCGGCGAAGCCCAGCCATTTTCCGAGCACTATCTGCCAGCGCGGCACAGGCTTGGTAGCAACCGCCTGGATGGTGCCGGAGGCGATCTCTCCGGAAAGGGTATCCACGGAGACGAGCACCGTCATGACCACGGTCAGCAGGTCAATGGCGTAGAGCCCGACCATCAGCATGGCGCCGGGAATTTGCTGGAGCAGGATAGGGCGCGCTCTGCCGGCAGCCAGGTCTTTCATCTGATAATGCAGGCCGGTGCCGAAGAGCGCCAGAAAAGCGAGGCCGGCGGCCAGCGCCATCCAGAGAATTTTCTTGCGCGCCGCCTCGCGGAAGGTCACCCCGGCCATGATCCAGACGCCCATCACAGGCCTCCGTCGTTGCCCACGATTTCGAGAAAGCGTTCTTCCAGCGACAGGCGCTGGGGCGTGAACTCGTACACCTCGGCTCCGTGGTTCACCAGGTAGCGCAAGACCTGCGGCAGAGCCTCGCGCGAGGCCACCGACAGGGTTAACTGGTGATCTTGCAGGCTCACCGACGAAGCCCATTGCTCCACGCCGGCAGCCATTTCCGCAGTCAGATTGGCCGCGCGCACCTGAACGGTGGTGTGCTCCTCCAGCAGGCTGTTGAGTTCACGTGTCTCGATGACTTCACCGTGCTTGATGAAAGCCACGCGGTCGCAGGTGATCTCGACTTCGCTGAGCAGGTGGGAATTGAGCAGCACGGTGGCGCCGCGTTGGCGTTGCGCCTTGATGATGTCGCGCACCAGGCGGCGCCCGGCGGGATCCAGGCCGGAAGTGGGCTCATCCAAAAAAATCAGCTCGGGGTCGTTGAGCAAGGCTTGCGCCAGCCCGATGCGCTGCAGCATGCCCTTGGAGAAATCACGCAGGTGCTTGCCAGCGTGCTCCGTCAGGCCGACAAGGTCGAGCAGTTCCGGCACCTTCTGCCGCAGTCTGGAGCGTGACATGCCGTAGAGCCGCCCGTGGAGGCGCAGGAGTTCGGCGGCGGTCAGCCAGTCGTAGAAACGGAAGTGTTCAGGGAGGAAGCCGATCTTTCGCCGGGTGCGCACCTCGCCCGCGGCATGGCCCAGGACCATGGCCTGCCCGCGAGTGGGCGTGACCAGGCCCAGCAGCATTTTGAGGGAAGTGCTCTTGCCGGCGCCGTTGGGTCCCAGGAACCCGAAGATTTCGCCGCGCGGGACTTCCAGGTTGAGGCTGCGCACCGCCACTTTGCCATCGAAGACCTTGCGCAGGCCGCGGGTGGCGATGGCCAGATCTGGCGCAGGCGGACACCCCACTTCAGCAGAGGGACGGAATCGGGATTCATTCCCCTGGGTCATGCTTATTAGCTGACTAGCTGTCTGGCTTTCTAGCTGACTAGCTAAGGCATGCGAGCTATGTAGCCAGTCAGCTAGCCAGCTAGTTAGCTATTGCGTCAGCGATGCCGCCAGGTTCAGCGCCTGGTTGGGGTCGCCGTGCCCGTTCAGCGAGTAAATGATGCCATCCTTCACCCATAACAGGCTATACCGGTTGCGCTCGGAGCGCAGGGAAATCAGGGTGCCGGTGACTCCATCCACGTTGACAGTCTGGTAGGAGCTCACATTGCCGGGCACGGGCACCACCAGAGTGGAGGACCAATCCACGGTCTGGCAGAAAGAGTGTGCCTCTGAGGGGCTCATTCCGGCGAGCTCCAGGGCAGCCTCGGCGACCTGGGAGATGTTGAGGTTGGGTGGAACGCTAACCGTGGGGCTGGGAGCCTGCACCATGAAAACGCAATTGTCTTCCGCCGCGGGCGGATTGGAGTTACCGTCCGGCTGCGATTGCGAATCCGGGCCATGGTGACGCATGTGCTCGGGGCAGTTGCCATACGCGGTCAATACTGTCTTCGGGATGTGTACCGCCACCAAAGCTCCGTCAATGGCAGTCGGAAGCTGGATATCGGAGCGGCCCGCTTCCTGCAGGATGGCTTGCATGCGGCTGCGGTTCAAAGTCATCTGGAAGCCGGCCTCGCCGTTCACCAGGATCTTTTGCGGCGCGCCCAACTGACCGATGGTGCGCACCTCAAAGCCGGCCAGCTTGCCGGCGGCGGTGGCACTGGGCTCAGGTTGCGGCTTGCCAGCATTTTCCGTGACCACCACGTTGTCGGAAATCAGCTGGCTGAGCAGCTTGGCCGTGCGCTGGTCGGCGCGGGTTTCGGTGCTGGAAGGATAGACCGAGACCACGGTGATTTTCTTCACCCGCAGCATGGCCAGGATTTTCTCCGCGAAGGTGCGCGCCGGCGCGACGCTAAGGAGGAGGGCGACGGCGCAAACCAGGGCCAAGGCGCCCCAGGCTGGACGCAGGCGTGGCCCGAACACCTTGCCGAACCAGGTGGGCTGACGGTCCATGTCCTCCTCCATGGAGGCACGGAGGCGGAGGAAGGCACGGGAGGCATCGGGGACCTCGTGTGTGGTGGGCGCAAGTCCGGCCAGCGCGCCCTGGACGCGCTTAGCCTGCGCCTGCGTCCGCTCCAGGCGGCTGCGGCAGTTGGAGCAGGAAGCCAGGTGCTGATCCAGTTCCTGCAATTCAGCGGGCGCCAGTTCGCCATCCACACGTGCCTGCAGGATTCCATCGTTGGGGCAGTTCATAGTTCCTCCTCGGGGCCGTGCAATTCGAGGTAAACCTTGCGGAATTCGGCCTGCGCCCGGCTCAGCATGGTGCCAATTCCTCCCGGCTTGGCTTCCAGAGCATCAGCCAGCTGTTTGTAGGAGAAGCCGCTGGCGCGGAGGATGAGAATCTGAGCCTGCGCCGGTTTGATAACGGCCAACACGGCGCGCACCCGGCGGCGTTGTTCCGCGCGCACCATGTCGTCGAGCGGAGTGGAGGCCGCGGTTTGCGGCGAGCGCGCGGCAGCGTCTTCATACTTGCGGCGGCGGGCAGCAGAGCGTAGCGCGTCAATGCCCAGGTTGGTGGCGGTGCGGTAGAGCCATCCCCCCACCCGGTCATCCACTTCGCGGGCGGGTATGCGGGAGAGCTTCCAGAATACGTCGTTGGCCAGTTCCTCGGCGCGCGTGCGGTCGCCCAGCAGGCGCAGGAGCACGCTCACAATGCCCGCATAGTGCCCTAGAAACACCGCTTCGAATTCCGCTTCCGGCCACTGCATGGAGCGAGACTTGCTGGCCGGACGCAGGGCGTTGAGGGATTGCGCTGTTTCCCCTATCACAGAGAACTCCGCTTCTCATGGTTTAATACGCCGGCCAAGGAGAAATTGTGACATGAAAGCGAGACCGATATCAGGCCGTGCTCCCACCGGCCGCACCTGCGGGCAAGTGCCGTGATCTCCAGATGGCGAAAATGGGGGGGTAGACCACCAGCTCCATAAGGAATGAAGTCAGGATGCCGCCGATCAGGGGAGCCGCGATGCGGCGCATGACGTCAGCGCCGCTGCCCGCCGACCACATGATGGGCAGCAGCCCAAACAGCATGCAGGACACGGTCATGACTTTGGGCCGGAGGCGCTTGACCGCGCCGTTGATGACGGCTTGGCGCAGGTCGTCCCAGTTGCGCATGTGCCCGCGCTGCAGCGCTTCGTGGTAGGCGAGGTCGAGATAAAGCAGCATGAAGACAGCAGTCTCCGCATCCACGCCCAACAGCGCAATCAGCCCCACCCAGACGGCGATGCTCAAGTTGTAGTGCAGCAGGTAGAGCAGCCAGATGGCCCCGATGGCAGAGAAGGGCACCGCCAGCAGGATAATGCAGGTCTTTACGCCCGAGCCGGTATTGAAATAGAGCAGCAGGAAGACGATGAAAAGGGTAATTGGCACAACCAGTTCCAGCCGGTCTTTAACCCGTTGCATGTACTCGTATTGGCCCGACCAGACCAGGCGGTAACCGGCGGGAATCTGCACGGCCCGCCCCACTGCGGCCTTGGCGTCCCGAACGTAACCCCCAATATCGCGCCCCGAAACATCCACGTAGACGTACCCGCTCAGGCTGCCGTTCTCATCGCGGATCATGCCCGGGCCGGTGCGCAGGCGCAGCGTGGCCAGCTCGCCGATGGGAACCTGGACGCCGGAGGGGGTGCTGACCAGAACGCGCTGCAGGCTGGACAGATCGCTGCGGTAATCGCGCAGGTAGCGGATGTTGACGGGATAGCGTTCGCGGCCCTCGACGGTGGTGCTGACGGAATCGCCGCCCACTGCCGACATTAGAACTTCCTGGGCGTCGCCGATGGTGAGCCCGTAACGCGCGAGCTGGTCGCGGTGCAGGTCAAAGTCAAGAAAATAGCCTCCCACGGTGCGCTCCGCGAAGACGCTGGTGGTACCGGGAACCTCCTTAAGGGCGCTTTCCAGCTGCTCGCCGATGCGCTGGATAGTGGCCAAATCCGGGCCCAACACTTTGATGCCTAGGGGCGTGCGGATGCCGGTGGTCAGCATGTCAATGCGGTTGCGAATGGGCATGGTCCAGGCATTGCTGACGCCGGGAATGGAGAGGGCCTGGTTCATGCCGCCGGGACCATAAACCAGTTCCTGGGTGGTGATGTGGTCGGGCCAGGCTCGGGCGAGGGTTGTTTGCAGCCAGTGTGGCGCCCACTTCGAGTACCAGCGCGGCCTCTTGGGCCATTGGTCCTGCGGTTTGAGCACGACCACAGTTTCCGTCATGGAGAAAGGAGCGGGGTCGGTGGCGGTTTCGGCGCGGCCGGCCTTACCGAACACTAGTTCCACCTCCGGAAACGAGCGCAGGATTTTGTCCTGCACCTGCAGCAGGCGAGCAGCCTCGGTGACCGATATGCCGGGCACGGTAGTCGGCATGTAAAGCAGAGTGCCCTCGTCCAGCGGCGGCATGAACTCCGAGCCCAGACGGAAGAAGACGGGAACGGTTGCCGCCATGGCCAGCAGGGCGACGGCAATGGTCATCCAGCGGTGCTCCAGAACAAACTCCACCACGGGGTGGTAAAGCCTCATTAAAGGACGGCTGATGGGATGGTCTTCCTCGCGGTGAATTTTTCCCACCAGCAGAGCATTGGTCATGCGCGCCAGCCACGCAGGACGAAAGCTGAAATTCTTCAGGCGCGTGAACAGCAGGCGCAGCGCGGGATCGAGGGTGATGGCCAGCACGGCTGCAATCGCCATGGCGAAGTTTTTGGTGAAGGCCAGGGGCTTGAACAGGCGGCCTTCCTGCGCCTCCAGCGCGAACACCGGGAGGAATGCCACGGCAATCACCAGCAGCGCGAAGAAGCTGGGCCCGCCGACCTCTTTGACCGCGGAGATAATCACGCCACGATAGTCGCCGGGGCGGCCTTCGGCTTCCCAGTGCTCCAGCTTCTTGTGGGTTTGCTCCACCACCACGACGGCGGCGTCCACCATGGCGCCGATGGCCACGGCAATGCCGCCCAGAGACATGATGTTGGCGGTGGTGCCGCTCAGTTGAAGAGGAATAAAAGCCAGCAGCACGGTGAGGGGAATGGTGATGATGGGAATTATGGCGCTGGGAAAGTGCCAAAGAAAAATCAGAATAACCAGGCTGACGATGATGAGCTCTTCGATGAGGGTGTGCTTCAAATTGTGAATGGAGCGCTCAATGAGCTGCGAGCGATCATAAGTGGTCACGATCTTCATGCCCGGCGGCAGGCCAGGCTCGACTTCCTGCAGTTTTTCCTTGACCCGTTCGATCACCTTCTCGGCGTTCTCGCCAAAGCGCATGATGATCACGCCGCCCACCACTTCGCCATTGCCGTCCAGTTCGGCGATGCCGCGGCGCAGGTCGGGCCCCAGAGTGACCGTGCCCAGGTCGCGCACCAGGACCGGAGTACCGGTCCGGGAATTGGCCGCCACCACGATGTTCTGCAGGTCTTGCAGCGATTTGATGTAGCCCAGACCGCGCACCATGTACTCGCGGCCACTCATTTCCAGCAGCCGCGCTCCCACTTCGTTATTGCTGTTGCGGACCGCCTGCACCACGGAATTAATCGGCAGGTCGTAGGCCCGCAGGCGGTCGGGATCAATGTTTACCTGGTATTGGCGCACAAAGCCGCCGACGGGGGCCACTTCTGAAACCCCCGGCACCGCTTGCAGGGCATAGCGCAGGTACCAGTCCTGCACGCTGCGCATCTGGTCGAGGCTATACCGGTGCGTGGGGTCCACCAGCGCATACTGGAAAACCCAGCCCACAGCAGTATTGTCCTTGGCCAACTCCACGCTGACGCCCTGGGGCAGCCGTGGAATGACGGAATTCAGATATTCCAGGGTGCGAGAGCGGGCCCAGTACAGGTCGGTGCCGTCTTCAAAGATCACGTAAACGTAGGAGTAGCCGAAATCGGAGAAACCGCGAACATCCTTGACCTTCGGCATGCCCAGCAGCGCAGAGGTGATGGGATAGGTGACCTGGTCTTCGATAATGTCGGGGCTGCGGTCCCACCGGGAGTAAACGATGACCTGGGTATCGGAGAGGTCGGGGATGGCGTCCAGCTTAGTATTTTTCATGGCACGCCAGCCCAGCAGGGCGGCCACCGCCACCAGGAGCAGGACCACGAATTTCTGCCGGGCGCAAAACTCGATAATTTGATTAATCATTGCGGAACGCCCTCCATCAGCTCTTGCAGACGCAGAACGACGCCGCCGTTTTCGCGGATGAAGGTTTCCGCGTCCTGGCGGCGGGCGAAGGCATAGGCCCCTGGCGAGCAGCGGTCGAAGGCCAGGTGCTCGGCATGCTTGGACTCATCCACCATGGGCTGGTCATGCGAACACAGCACCTTGCGGCTGCCGTCCACAAACCAGGCTTGGCTGGGTTCCAGTGGCGAGCCGGTGGCGTAGTCGGTGACGCGGAGAAGGCGCACGGGCCGGTGCTCCTGAAAGGCTTCGGTGATGGCGCAGCGGGCGCAGCAGGCGTCCAGTACCCGGCCGCCGATTTCCATGGTGACGCGGGCGCGGGGATTGATTTCCCGCTGGCAGATTTCGCATACCGCCACTCTTCTCGGGTGCAGCGCGAACCAGCCTCCTGCTAACAGCACTACCAGCACCGCTCCCAGCACCACGTAGCCGATTTTGTCTGCGCGCTTCATAGTCACCTCAGTGCTGCATGTCGCTCATGGCGTTTTTTAGCTGGCTCTCGGAATCAATCAGGAAATTGCCGCTGCTGACGATGATTTCGCCGGGCTGCAGGCCGGAGAGGACCACATACCTGCCATCCACCTGGGGCCCGACCTTGACTATGCGCGGCACAAAGTGTCCGTCAGCGGCGGCCACAAACACCGTCTGGCGCTCGCCGGAATCGAGCACGGCCTCCTGCGGAACCACAATCTGTCTGCCGTAGTTCACCTGCAATTGCACGTCGGCAAACATCTGCGGCTTCAGCTTGAACCCGGGATTGGGAAGGTCAATCCGCACTTTGGCGGTGCGCGTCTGGGCATCGAGCGTGGGATAGATGTAGCTGATGCGCCCGGTGTAGGTTTTGCCGGGATAGTAGTTGAGCTGGATTTCCGCCCGCTGGCCCACCCGCAGATAAGGCAGCTCGTACTGATAAACGTCGGCCATGACCCACACGCTGGAGAGGTTAGCAACCGTGTATAGCTCAACGTCGGGAGTGACGGAAGTCTGGGGAAAGGCTTTGCGGTCGGTCACGAAGCCCGTCACCGGCGAGTACAAGGTCATAGTGCGGCTGACTTCGCCGGTGCGCTCCAGCCTTTCGATTTGGGCGTCGCTGATGTCCCACAGCTTGAGCCGGTCGCGGGTGGCGTGCAGCAGGGAATTGGCCCCCAGCCTGACTTCCGCGAAAGGCGAGGCGTGCAGGTCGTTCTCGCCGCGGCGCGCGATCAGATACTCCTCCTGCGTGGCTACCAGGTCGGGACTGTAAAGCGTGAACAGCGGCTGCCCCTTCTTCACCAGCTGGCCGACGAAGTCCACATAGACCTGGTCAATCCAGCCGCTCACCTTGACGTGGACGTGGGCGATCCGGGTCTCGTCGGCTGTGACCTGCCCGGTGGTGCGGATGGTGCGCACCAGCGATTCGCGCTTTACCGTGGTGGTGCGCACGCCCATAAGCTGCTGTTTCTGGGGCGAAATCATCACTGTGCCCGGGCTCATTGGCTCAGTGGTGGAATCCTCGGTGGCATACTTTGGCACCAACTGCACTCCACAGTCGGGGGCAATGCCGGGCTTGTCCGACTTGTAGGCGGGATGCATGGGATCGTACCAGTAGAGAATTTTTTGTTCCCCAGCAGGGGGCGTGCCGGTAGCTACGGGCGCATGCGCCGAGTGCCCGCCGTGACCGGGCATAGTGGCGGTGGAGTGGGAAGCTTGACTCGATGGCTGGTTGTGGGCTGCCCACGTGCTGCGTCCGTAGATAAGTACCAGCAAGGCGGCCACAGCCAGGAGCAGCGCGCCGGCGCGTAAAAATTTCGTCGTCATAAGATCACTCCTTACCTCCGGGCGGGAGAGCGGTGGAACCGGGGCGAGCCGAGGTCAGCTCCACGCCGGTAAGGCTCTCCAGCCGGGCCAGCGAGCTCTGGTAGTTGGCCAGCTCGCGGTAGTAGTCAACCTGGTAATTGAGAACAGTGCTGAAGTTGGTGAAAACAGTCAGAAAGTCCGCCGTACCCACCTCGTAGGCCGACATGGACGACCCCAGGGCCAGCGACGACTGCGGCACCACGCCCTGGGAGTAGAGCTGCAGCAATTGCTCGGAAGCCTTAGCCGCGAGATATTGCTGCTGGACCTCAAAATTGACTTCGTTTTGCCGGTTCTGGCGGCTCTTTTCGGCAGCCGCCGCCTGCTCGCCCGCTTCCGCCAGCTCCTGGCGCTGTTTGCTTTTGTAGAACACGGGAATGTTCACGGTGAAAGTGAAGCCGTGCATGTCGGGCAGGAGCGGACGTTGCTGGTACATGTAGCCGACGCTCAGGTCGGGGTAGTAATCCTTATGCGCCAGGTTGACTGCCAGCTGACTGCGTTCCACCATACGCTGCTCCCGCTCCAGGCCGGGATCGGTGCGGTCCGCGGAGGCGTAGAGCTGATCGAGGGTGTAGTTCAGCGAAGCTGCGCCGGCTACTTCCGCGGGAGGAGCCAGCGGTTGCTCGGGCAGACGGCCCAGTAGCTCGTTCAGGCGCGCCGCCGCCGTGGCGCGCTGCTGCTGCAGCAGGGTCAACTTCTGCAGGAGCAGCGACAGTTCTACCTGCGACTTCAGCACATCCTGCTGAATGCCTTTGCCCACGCGGTAGCGGGCTTGGGCAATTTGCGAGAGCTTCTGCAGCAGGTTTTTATTCTGCAGCGTAATCTGCAGCGCTTTGTCGTAATACCAGTAGTCGTAATAGGCGGTCTTGACCTCGGCGGTCAGACGGCGGCGCACGCCTTCATAATCGGCTTGCGCGGCGTCCGCCTCTTTGCCGGCAATACCACCGCGCAGCTTGCGCTTGCCCGGAAAGGGCAGCTCCTGCATGGCGGCCAGGCCGCGATAGCTGGATGGGTCATTCGTCTGCACGGAAAATGGCGTGATGTTGCCCATCCAGCCGATTGACACAGTTGGGTCAGTAAAACCGCGGGCCTGGGGTACGCGGCGCCGCTGCGCCTGGGCAGCATGCAGCGCGCTTTGAAGAGCGGGATTGTTCCGCAGTGCCTCCCGCACAGCATCGTCCAGCTGCAGCACGGAGGATGGCTGGGCGACGCCTGTCACTTGCGCCCGGACCGGGTTCGGAACCTGAGCTTGGACCATCAGGCCGGCAAAGCAAAACAACCCGGCCAAGCCTTGGGGTACTAGTTTTCTGCTCATGAAATCCTTCCGTTTCGAAAAATTACCAGGGCCAGCGGATCAGTGCCGGCTGCAGGTGACAGAAGGACGGACGTCTAGATGAGGAAGGTGCAGAGCAGGGACTGGGCAGTGGGAATCGCGGGGCCGTCATCAGCTCCCGCGGCTCGGTGAGCCAGTGGAGAGAACAGCAGCGGGGAGCCCATGGCAGTTGCCGGCGGAGGAGCCAGCGCGTAGGTCATTACCGGTTGCCAGGCCACATTGGCGGAGGGCCGGGCGGCAGAAATCCGGCAGCAGGAGCGATTAGCTGCCTCCGTCAGGATATTGGAGCAATCTGGGGCATGCCGCATTACCGGGCAGTTGGAGCAATGGCCCGTGCTGCGAAGGGTTCGGCAGGAAGCATGCGCCTGAGCCAGCGGCCCGAACAGCAGGACCGAAGTCAATAACAAAGCGACGCT
>DASVBI010000051.1:0-4365 GCA_036375915.1 Terriglobales bacterium
CCGGGGAAACCGGCCAGCATGGCGCCGAAAATGGTTCCCACCAGCGCGCTGAACACGGTCACGCCCAACGACTGCGGGCTGAGCTGGTAAACCCGCGTGAGGGCGCTGGTGGTGCCGGAGATGACGGCGGTATCGAAGCCGAACAACAATCCGCCCAGCGCGCCCACAATGGTGCCCTTCACCAGGGCGGCATTGAGATTTCCCCGGAGGGGGGATGAGGCCGAGCTAAACGACGTTGCTTCCGGATTCTCCATGCCCGGGAGATTAGCAGATTTCGGCGCTGCGCCAAATTTGTCGCGATTGCGTGCCGGCTCACTTCCTGGATTGTGGCGATATGTGGTACGAGGGATGAGTGTAGGTGCCCGTGATGCTGACCGGCAGCACCTCGCCGCGGTGGTTGCTGTTCAGGAATGGACCCAGTGCTTTCAGCAGGAATGACTTGATGCCCGAAGTGGCATCGGCGAGGCTGCTGTCCATGCGCAGCAGCCCATGCAGATTGATGCGCTCATTCACCAGGTTATAAGCGCCGTGCAGTTGCGCCCGCGCTCCCGGCACGGTGAAGTTCAGGTCGGTGAAGGTGGCAACTCCGTCGTTCAGCGCCACCTGGCCGCGCAAGTCGGAGAGCACCCGCGCCGGGTCCTCCTCGACTTTGTCCTTCTTGCCCCGCGCCCGCAGGCTCAGGCCGGTTAGCGACTTTTCCGTTGTGGGGTTGGTAAATTTCGCTCCGCCTATCCCGAATTCGCCCTGCAGTTGCACCTTGCGGACAAACGCCTCCCGGCCCGGTGGGAGGGTAACGTGGGCGCGAAAACTGGTAATGCCCATCAGCGGCGGACGCGGCCCTTTCACGAACAGCAGCAGCACATCCTCGATGCGCCCATCCCGCACAGTGAGGTCGAGCGACGCCGTTTTTCCCTGGCCCCTTTGCGTGGGCGCGATCCGCCCTTGCGCCGCGATGGTGGTGTGCCCCAGCAGCGCCGCCGCGTCCTGCAGTGTCACGTCGGCGTTGGTGGCGTCCACCAGCGCCCGAAATTGCCCGCTCAGCCGGAATTTATGTCCGCTGTGGGCCGCCTCGAAATCAGGCGTGTCGGTGGTTCCCTGCACCTGCAGATCATGAAACGTGCCGCGAAAGGTGCCATCCGATGAAAGCGTTCCCGCAATTCCATGGAATACGCTCAAGTCAGCATGGCGGAAGGCATAGCGGCCCGAAACCGCGGTCGAAGCCGCGCTCCCACTCTTCCATGGCCCAAAGCTGCCGCTGGCGCTCACCTCCCCCGGCGGCTTGGGATTTTCGAGGACCGTTTGGAATGAAAGCGCGCGTTCTCCGCCCAGCCCTCGCAACTGGAACCGGCGCAGCACAAATCGGGTGGGCTGCGCGCTGGAATGCTTTGGCAGGATGTCCAGAATTGTCCCATCGGCTACAAGTTGATCAATGATTGTGCCGCTCTGGTTATCTCCCCCTAGTGGCTGTCCCGTGCCCAAGGCGGGCAGCGCGACGTGCGCGCCCTCGGCGCGAACGATGGAAACGTGCTTGGTAAAGAGCCCGAAAAAATTGCCGCGGATGGTCAAGCTACGGATGGTCATCAGCGGCTGCGAAGTCCCTGCCTTCTGAAATGTGACCTGCTCCGCCACACAGCCTGGATGAGGAAAGTATTCCGCCTTGAAACCGGCCATCTGGACGGTGGTGGCGGTCGCCTCCTGAAGGCGCTGCGTCACCCGCTCCCGCGTAAACGGCCACTTGAGGGCCAACAGCACCGCGGCCACCGCCACGATTACGGCCAGCACAATCAAGCTGATGATCAGCCACTTTTTCGTTCCCGCTCTGTGTGTGCCCGGAAGATCATCAATTTGCAGCTGACGAGTGGCCATGAGAAAAGTTCAATGAGATTGGATGCTGGGTTCGCTCGGCGAAGTCACCCGGCGTGCTCCGTTTAACCTGGGCTTCCTGGAATTGGTCTATGTGCTAAGCCGCCCCGCGCTGCCGCGCCGATTCCGCCACCGCCTCGGCATAAAGATCGGCATACTTGCCCACCATCAGCTCCAGGGAGAAATTTTCCTCCACGTAGCGGCGCAGTGCCGCCGGATCGAAATTCAGTTGCGTCACCCGCTTGGCCAGCTCGCGCACCGAGCGGCACACGTAGCCGGAAACCCCGTTCTGCACCACCTCCACCACCGACCCGCCCCCCAGCGCCAGTACCGGGGTTCCACATGCCATGGCCTCCACCATCACCAGCCCAAAGGGCTCGTTCCACTGAATGGGAAACAGCATGGCGAGGGAATTCCCCAGCAATTCGTTCTTGGCCCGCAGGTCAGCCAAGCCGATGTATTCGATGAAGTGACCGTCAATTTCCGGCTTGACCTTGGCTTCGAAGTAGTCGCGGTACATGGGCTGCACGTCGCCCGCAATCTTCAGCGGAATGCCGGCACGCTTGGCCACGTCAATCGCCAGGTGCACGCCCTTGATGGGCGCGATGCGCCCGATGAAGCTCAGGTACTGCTGCTTCTGCGTGCGCAGTTCATAACAGGCGAGGTCAATTCCGTGATAAATGGTGCGCATGCGCGGCATGGACTCCTGCCGGCATTGCGAGTCGCTGATGCAGACGTAGTTCACCTGCGGATAATGGGCGTAAATATCCGACATTTTCGGGTCGTGCGGCCCATGCAGGGTGCAAACTACCGGCAGGTCCACGAAGCGCAAATAGGTAAGCGCCGGCGCTGCGTGCAAGTGCAGCAGGTCGCAATAGGAGGCGGCGTCCTGCATCGCCCAGGCGGTGTGCTCCACCTCCTTCAAAAAAGCGTGGCCATCAACCTTGATGGGCCACTGCGCGGTGGGATAAATCCAGCGCTTCTCCGCCTGAACCGTGGACTCTCCGTTGGTGTAGACCACCACCTCCAGGCCGCGCTTCTGCAGCCCTTCCGCCAGCTGCGCAATAAACAGCTCCGTGCCTCCGTAGTCCTTGGGAGGAACGCTGATGAAGGGTGGAGCGATCAGCCCGATTCTCATTCCACTCCGGCTGGCCCACGGACGAGCAAGGGGCGCGCCTTAGTTCTGATCCAATTCCAGGGGGGAATGTTGTCTCGGCTGGCCAGAGCGGTTCGCCGGCCCGCCTGATAAATGATTTCGGAAGGACGCAGCTTTAGCTGCGGCGTACCGCCGCAGCCCAAGCCGGCTTTAGCCGCTGGGATAAGGCTAGACCGAGCGCAGGGCCTCGATCGGGTCAGCGGAGGCGGCCCGGGTGGCGGGAAGCGCGGATGCCAGGAGAGCCATCAGCATCATGAGCAGAACGCTGGCCACATAAATCAACGGGTCGGTCGCGCTGACCTCGAATAGGAAAGCGTTCACCAGGCGCGAGGCGGCCAACGCCCCGAGCACGCCCAGCCCGCATCCAAGCAGCGCCAATTTCGCGCCCAAACTGAGCACCAGCCGCGCGATGCCTCCCCGCCGGGCGCCCAATGCCATGCGGATGGCAATCTCGTGCCGGCGCAGCGAAACAGAAAAGGCAACCACGGCATAGATCCCGGTAATGGCCAGCAGGAGCGCGCCCAGGGCAAAGGCGGTGATCAGGCCGGTATTGAAGCGGCGCGGCGCTTCCACGTTCGAGATTGCGTCAGTCATTGGCTGCACCGGCTGCAGCGCGAGTAGCGAATCAACTTCGGCGATAGTCGAGCGCAGGGTGTGAACCATCTGCTCGGGAGGAAGCGCCGAGCGCAGTGTGATGTAACCTCCCACGGGGTCGGTGAGCCTTCCCGCGGGTTCTGTGCCGAAAAGAGTGGCCGGCTGCTGCGCCGGAAAATACCACTGTTCCATGTTGGGTTCATCCCCAGAGCCGAGCTTGGTATCGCCCACCACTCCCACCACTGTCGCCCAAGGCAACCCCTTCTTCGGATTGCCGACGTGGATGCGCTTGCCAATGGCACGCTGCCCCGGCCAGCAATGCTTGGCCATGGTCTGGTTGACGATCACAACCAGGGGCGAACTGGAGTTGTCCTCCGGGCTGAAGTAACGGCCATCGAGCAACGGTATGCCCATCGCTCGGAAATAGTCGCCGTAGGTGATGGCAAAGGGGGCGAATTTCAGCTTCCAGCTGTCTGTGGGCTCGCCCTCGATGGTGTAGGTGGATTGCGGGAAACCGCCGACTGCCGGAATGTCGTTGCTGATTCCGGCCGCAGCCACGCCGGGCTTGCCGGACAGCCGGTCCACCACTTCGCGATTGAACTCCTCCACCGCCGCCCGCGTGGAATACTGCCGCAGCGGCAGTTCGTAGCCCGCCACCAGCACGTGGTCGGGACGGAAGCCGGGGTCCACCGCCCGCATCTTCTGGAAGCTGCGCAGGAAGGCGCCCGATGCGGTCAGCAGCACCAGTGCGA
>DASVBI010000347.1:0-2240 GCA_036375915.1 Terriglobales bacterium
CTCTGTTGGGCAATGGGCAACGGCGTGCCGAACTTCCAGCCCGCGGGCAGGCGCAGGCTGGCGGTGTAGGTAATTTGATCGGCGGACCAGCCTTTGGGATAGAGCAGCACCTGGTTGAAGCTGACCACGGTCATACGCGCCGTGGCCGAGGCCGCACCCGAAAAGCCGCGCTCCGCCGCGGGTGACAGGTAATCCAGCGAGGCCTGGACGCTGTTCACCCCGGCCGGCACTTCCACGTGGATGGTGAACATGTCCTGCAGGTCGCGACGCCAGTTCAGGGTTTGGCCGTTAGCGGTGAACTTCAGCCCCGCCAAGTCCACGATGGGCCCGTCGGGCGCGTGTTCCCCCGGTATCCACTTGGGGTAGTAAAGAGTGAGCGTGCCGGGAGTGGCGGGGATGGTCAGCCGGGCGTGAAAAATCTTGCGCGGCGCCTCGCTGGCATCCACCGCCACCGTAATGCTGGGCGCTTTAGACTGGGCCAGCGATGGAAGAGAAAATATCAGGGCAGCAATAACCGCGACCAGCGCACGGCAGCGGGGAAGGAACATGCGCAAGCTCCTGGAGATGATGAGTTCGGCCCTTGGGGGGCGAAAACTAACGAATATAGCAGCTAGGCGCCTGCTCTGTCGAAACGCGGCGATGTATCGTGGGGCGATATGTTGGAAATTGACGATTGATGACTGAAGATTGAGGAATGAAAAATAGCACTCAGCACTCAGCCGTCAGCACTCCGTTAAAGAATCTGTTGCGGAGGTATCCCTAAATTGCGTGACTGAATGCTGATTGCTGACTGCTGATTGCCGGGTGTCAATCGTCAATCGAAAATCTTCAATCGTCAATTATTTCCGTTCCCCGGATTTGAACTCCGTCCACGGACCTGCTTTCATGTCCCGCAGCTTGGAAGACTGCCAGTCGTACTCCGGGTGGGCCGCCAGAAAATCCTTGGCCAGAAAGTCCTCGCCGCAGGGATGGCCGGCCCGGGCCCACAGGCTCATACTCGCCGCCAGCTGGCTGTCGGTCGCCTTGCCCTGCACCGCGCCGCCGGGATAGTACGGGCCCCAATCCCACTCCGGAATGCCGCGCTGGGAAGCGTCGGTGTGGCCGCACAGGGTGCGTTCGTCCGGGCTTTCTTTCTTCTCGTAACTGTCGCCGTGGTCGGACAAGAATTTCTCCGCCATGGCCACGTCAATTTTGCCTTTGCTCTGCTTCATCAAATCTTCCCAGCGCACCCGCCTCGCATTGGGTGAGGAGCTCAGATTCTTGGAGTCGAAAGTGGTCTCATCCTTCAGCACCTGCGGGTCGCGGGCAAAGTTGGAGCTGACGAAGTAGCCGTCCTTGGTCTTCCACAGCGGCGTGTGCTTCAGGCCCAGTTCGAGATATCCGATCTCGCCCGTCTTGCGGTCGCCGATCAGCCAGTCGTTGGCGTAGCCGCCGTTATCCCCCTGGCGCATGATTTTGGCGTAGGCGTCAATCGAACCGGCGTACTGCAATGCCTTGCGCGAGCGCACAAATTCCGGAATGCCGTTCGGGTCCCAGCCGTGGAATTGGGTGATGGTGGTCTCGCTCACCATCAGCCCGTCGGAATTGATGCCGAAATCGTCGTCGCTGGTAATCACCCCCGGTATGCCGTCCATCAGGATGCGGTAGCCATGCTGCGGCGCGATGTCGAACATCACCGTCCAGCGCGAGCCCACCAGGTAGCTGGTCCAGTTGTTGTGCGCGATCACGATCTGGTGGTCCCTGGTGTAGCTGCCCGTGGCCACGAAGGCGCTGCAGTTCCCCGGGCTGTGCAGAGGCGGCGCGCTCGCCACCTTGTTCTTCTCGTTCAACCAGGGCACGTAGTAATCGGGCATTTCCTCGAAGGCGTTGAGCGCGACTATGTCATCCACGTCCAGGGCCACGCCGCGCGCTTTCAGGCCTTCGGCGATGCCGATCAGCTCCTGCTGATATTGGGCCTCGATGTGCGGCCACAGCATCTTGCGCGCCGCCTGCCGGAAGAACTGCCAGTCGCGCTTGGTGTCGTGCACGTCGCGCAGTTGGATGGCTTCGAAGGTGTCCTGGATCTCCGGCGCCAGCAGGTAGCCGTGCTGAAATCCGATCTGCTCCGGCGTGCCTTCCAGATGGACATAGGTCCAGCCGCCGCGCTGGAAGCGGTAGGCTTTGGCGAGGCGCGGGTCCCTGGCGCCTTCCTGATGGCCAGGAACCGGCTTGTGCGCTGCTGCCTGCACCACTTGCGGCTC
>DASVBI010000558.1:0-7016 GCA_036375915.1 Terriglobales bacterium
GGTCGGTGGTGGTGTCGCGGCGGCGCATGCGATTGTAGACCGTTTCCGGATCAGGAACGATGCGCACGCGCGCTCCCGCCACCGGCTTATCATCCTGCGCAACCGAGCCTGCCAGTTGCGCGCTGGCTGGAGCGATAATAATTTCCAGAGTCCCGGCAGTTCCCTTCTCCACCTGCAGGCCATGCTCGAGAACGTCATCCGAGCCCAAGCGCGCGGACTTGAGGTACCAGTTGCTTTCGCCTCCGCCGAAGACCTGGATGGCATAGTTACCCTGGTGCACGCCGGTGATCTCGAAGCTTCCGTCGGGCTTCGCCTGGGCGCCGTAATCCCCCATTTCGCCATCCGTGGAAAAAAGGGAAATGTAGACGTGGGCGGTGAGAGGACCGATTGGTCCTTCGACGATAAGCCGCCCGTCGAACTCGGTGCCGCGGGTCAAAACTAGGTTAAGAGAGTCTATGTTTTGGTCGCCGACCTGGAGTTCCTGCTTGGCTGCAGGACGGTACCTGTTGTCGCTGGATTGCTGGTACGCCGCCAGGACATAGCTGCCGGGAGGCACGCCTTTTATGCGAAACTTGCCATCGCTGTCGGTGTTTGTATTGCGGTTGTCGGTGTAATCGTCCTTCTCCTGCAGTTCGACCAAGGCACTCGCCGGCTTGCCATCAGGAGCGAGCACGCGGCCTGATATTTCGACAGTTCTGATGTGGCGCATGGAGAAATCAACCTGCGCTTCGTCGCCAGGACGGAGCGACACTGTTTCCGCCTGGCTTCGCTGCAGCACGCCGGGGTAATAAATGGGAGCGTATTCCGCACCCAGCGACTGCAGGGCAAAGTATTCCTCTCCCCCGCCTGAATACATTGGGGGTTGGAGGGACTCGGTGGCCTTCAGGTAATAATCGCCGGGCGCAAGCCCAAAAATGCGGTACTGGCCGCGGTCGTCAGTCAGGGCGGAGTTGGCTGGAAGCAGCTGGTCCTGTTTTCTGGCGGCGGTCAGGCCCTCGTCCTCTACCTCGTCCTCGCTGGGGCGGCGCAACGCCATCACCTGGATGCCGGCCATCGGTTCCTCATCTTCGTCGCTTACGCGGCCGGTGACCACGACGGCAAGTATCAGGCGAAACAGGATATCGCTCACCTGTTGCCCCGGCTGCAGCGCCAGCACAGCGCCGCTTTCCGCGCTCTGGGAGCGATACTGCTGGCTGACGTAGCCGGTGTGCTGGGCGAAGAACATGTACCGCCCAGGCAATACTCTTGTCAGAGCAAAGGCCCCATTGCCGTCGGAAATGGCGGCGTAGGTCCTGGGCTCGCGCCCGGGGCGTTCTGCGATCAGCAGCACATGCGCCGAGCGCAGGGGAGTGCCTTCGGCGGCCGTGACCACGCGTCCGGCGACGGCACAGAGTTCTTGTTTGGGCCGGCTGGGCTGGGGGGCAGCGGCTTGGGCGATCAGGTTGACGGCAACCGCAGTGATCAGCGCCGATAGCAGGAGCACAGAGCGCATCGGGACCCTTCACCGTGAACCGCAGGGGGCAAGGTAAGCGAGCGCTGCCTATGATAGCGCGATCGCGGTAAATTTCAGCACCCTTCGCACGGCTCCTCCCAGTTCTGGTATGCCAACTTGACAATCCCCCGCAGGCGGAGGAAACTTCCTCCTACCCTTCGGCCATTATTCCAATCCAGCGGGCCCGATCACTGGGATAAGTTCCTGTCCCAAGGCGCGAACAATAAAAAAGGCGTCGGCTCACATCAGAGAATCTAGGGGAGCCGCCATGACCAAGGCGATCGCGATATTCAGCGTTTTTTCCGGCTGATTTGGGAGACAGCTTTGCTTGCTGAGCCTCTCTCACGGTGATCTGCGAGCGTCTGCCTGAGCAAGGCGGGGACAAGCGTTCTCGGCCACGGAATCCGGCTTTCAAGAAAGGAGTCTGGGATGCCTGGCCGTGGCTGGCGATGCTTGGCTCTCATCCTGGCGCTTTACGTAGTGGGCGGCCGGCCCGGTGTTGCCGCCGACGAACCCGCGCTCAGCAGAGAGCAAATCAAGCAATTTCTGCTCACCGCCAAAGTGACAGGCGGTAAACAGAGCAGTAAGGGGATCACCAACCCCTGGCGACTTACGCTGAGCAACGGCACTCTCACCCATGACGCGTCTTTTCAGTCGGTTGACGAACACGACATTGACAGGAAGTTTTCTGATGGCCACAGGGAACTCCTGTTTGTAGATTCCTACAAGTACAACATCGCGGCCTGCCGGCTGGCCGAACTGCTCGGGCTGGAGGATATGCTTCCCGTGTACGTGGAGCGCAAATGGCAGGGGCATATTGGCTCTTTCAGTTGGTGGCTGCCAGTGCAGATGGATGAGGGCCAGCGCCTGCAGCGCAAAATACAGGCGCCCGACGTCGAAGCGTGGAACCAGCAGATGTATAGAGTCCGCGTTTTTGATGAATTGATCTACGACACCGATCCCAACCTCACCAACGTGCTTATCGGCAACGATTGGAAGATTTATCGCGTGGATTTCACCCGGGCATTTCGACTGTCCAAGGACCTGAGGGAGCCCAAGAACCTGGAGCGCTGCGAGCGCAAGTTGCTGGAAAGACTGAAAGCGCTGGATGGGAACGAACTGGCGGAGAAAACCAGACACTATCTGAATAACGAGGAAGTCAAGGCGGTAATGGCGCGGCGAGATAAGATTGTTGCTTACATCCAAACGCTGATTGCGGAAAAAGGGGAAGGCGAAGTGTTGTATTAGGCCGGCTTCTCCCCTTGTGGGCGCTTAGCTCGTACTCGCATTTATTGTCCTTGTTCTTACCCGAAGCCGGTCATACACCGCAAAAACCCGGTCTGCCTCCCACAAAACTCCTCCCACCATTTATCATCAATGCTTGCCATGAGCATGAAGCAGATTGCCGAGTGGGCTCTGAACCTGACCAACCAGCACGGCGTCTCCTACGCCGACGTGCGCATCGTGGACGAGCGCAATCGCGCCCTGGCCACCAAGAACGGGCGGGTGGGCCACGCCTCCGACTCCACTTCGCTGGGCATCGGCATTCGCGTATTGGCCGACGGCGCCTGGGGCTTCGCCGCCACCGAGGATATGACCCGCATCGCGGTGGAGATGACCGCGGCCAAGGCGGTGGAGATTGCCCGCTCCTCCGCCCGGGTGAAGCAGCAGGATGTGCGCCTGGCCCCGGAGAAGCCCTTCACCGACGAGTGGGCCACGCCTTACAGAATTGACCCCTTCAGCACTTCGGTGGAGCAGAACATTGACCTGCTGCTGCGCGCGGATAAAGAGTTGCGCGCGGTTGAGGGCATCACGCTGGCGGAAGCCAACATGAACTTCCGCCGCTACGAACAGTGGTTCTTCTCCTCGGAAGGCTCGAATATTCATGAGACCAAGATCACCACCGGCGCCGGCTACACGGCTTACGCTTTCGCCGGCAGC
Organism: Terriglobales bacterium; assembly: GCA_036375915.1. GTDB lineage: Bacteria > Acidobacteriota > Terriglobia > Terriglobales > Acidobacteriaceae > JAICWP01. The sequence goes on from DASVBI010000558.1 coordinate 3,434, forward strand.
GAAATTCACAAACGCTCGTATCCCAACTCCTTCGGCGGGCAGTACCAGAACAAGGGTTACGAGCTGGTGGAAGAGCTGAAGCTGGTGGAAAACGCGCGCCGCATCGCGGAAGAGTGTGTGGCCCTGCACAAGGCTGACCAGTGTCCGGAGGGCAACTTCACCATCGTGCTCGATTCCTCCCAGCTCGGCCTGCAGATTCACGAATCCATCGGCCATCCCATTGAGCTCGACCGCGTGCTGGGCATGGAAGCCAACTTCGCCGGCATGTCGTTCCTCACCCTCGACAAGCTGCGCCAGTTGCGCTATGGCAGCGACCTGGTGAACGTGGTGGCCGACGCCACCCGCAATCACGGCCCCGGCCTGGGAACTTTTGCCTACGATGACGAAGGTGTGCCCGCGCAATGCACGCCCATCATTACCGACGGCCTGTTCACCGGCTACCTTTCGTCGCGCGAAACCGCGCATGCCATCGGCTCCAACCGCTCCGGCGGCACCATGCGGGCGGAAGGCTGGAACCGTATTCCCATCATCCGCATGACCAACATCAGCATCCTGCCGGGAGAGAAGCCGCTGAGCTTCGAGCAACTCATTGCCGATACCGATAAGGGCATTTACATGCAGACCAACCGCTCCTGGTCCATTGACGACAAGCGCTACAACTTCCAGTTCGGCACCGAGATCGGCTGGGAGATCAAGGGCGGCAAGCTGGGACGCATGCTGAAGAACCCTTCATATTCCGGAATTACCACAGAGTTCTGGAATTCCATGGACGCCATCTGCTCCCGCGACCAGTGGACGCTGTGGGGCACGCCCAACTGCGGCAAGGGCCAACCCATGCAGACCATGGGCACCGGCCATGGCGCCGCGCCGGCGAGGTTCAGAAACATCAAGGTCGGCAGCGCGTACAAGGGGACCTAGCCACAGACGCACTCAAACACGGAGAAGAGAAAGAATTGCTTACCCGAGAAAAGGCCGCCGAAATTTTCGAACGCCTCCAGAAGTTCTCCACCGCTGACGAGGTAGAAGCCCTCATCGCCGGCGGCCAGAGCGCGCTCACCCGCTTCGCCAACAACACCATCCACCAGAACGTGGCGGAAGAAAATTATGTGGTCTCGGTGCGCACGGTGTTTGGCGGGCGCACGGCGCGCGCCACCACCAACAAGTTTGATGACGAGAGCCTGAAGCAGGCGGTGCTGGCCTCCGAGGCGCTGGCCAAGGTGCAGGAACCCGATCCCGACCTGCTGCCCGCGCCCGGCCCGGATGACTCCGAGGGCGCCGCGCCGGTGGGACGAGCCTTTTACGAGACCTCTTCCCTCACTCCCGGGCAGCGCGCGCAAGCGGTGGAAAAGATCGTCAACGTAGCGAAGAAACAGAAGCTGACCGCCGCCGGCATTTTTTCCAATTCTGAGTCGGTGGAGGCAGTGCTCAACTCGCGCGGTTTGGCCGGCTACCACACGCAAACCTCTTCGGAAATTTCGGTGACCATGCTGGGCGGCGATTCCTCGGGCTGGCAGAAATTCAACTCGCCGGATGTGCGCAACCTGAACCCGGTGGCGCTGGCGGAAACCGCGGCCCGCAAGGCGCTGCAGTCCGCCAAACCGCGCGAACTCAATGCCGGCAAGTACACCGTGATCCTGGAGCCGGCGGCGGTGCTCGACCTGGTCGGGTTTATGTTCTGGGACTTCGGCGGCATGGCCATCCTCGACCAGCGCTCCTTTCTCAACAACCGCGTGGGCACGCAGGTATTTGGGGCCAACATCACGGTGTGGGACGACGTCTCCCATCCGCTGCAGTCGGGGGCGCCCTTCGATGGCGAAGGTATCCGCCGCCAGCGCGTGCAACTGGTGGACAAGGGCGTGGTCAAGCGCCTGGTGTACGCCCGCTCCACCGCCAAAAAGATGCGGGAATCGGAATACGCCGCCAAAGTTGGTCCCGTGGAGCCCACCGGGCACGGCTTTCCTCTGCCCAACGAGATTGGCGAGGCGCCCATCAACATTGTCTTTGAGGGACCGGCGCAGGGGCAGTCCAAGGGCGTGGACCAGATGATTGCGGGCACGGAGCGCGGCGTGCTCGTCACCCGCCTCTGGTATATCCGCGAAGTTGACCCCTACGAGAAGATCCTGACCGGCATGACCCGCGACGGCACCTTCTATATCGAAGACGGGCAGCTCAAAAACGGCATCCGCAACTTCCGCTTCAACGAAAGCCTGCTGCACATGCTCTCCAACGTGGAGGAGATGGGCACGCCGGTGCGCGCCAGCGGCGAAGAGTCCTTCGACATGGTGGTGCCGGCGATGAAGGTGCGCGACTTCAACTTTACGGAAGTGACGAAATTCTGAAGAGCAGCGATTGGCCGTTGGCACTTAGCATTTAGCCACTCGACGTTGTGCTGGGCGTGAGTAGCCCGCAAAGGTCCCCCGAACCCCTCCCCCTGCGGCCCATGGCCTAAGCGCAGTTCGGCAGGGAATCAGAGCAGTACTAGCCGGAGCCTTGCCCGCGCGCGAAACTGTCTAAGATTGACGATTGCAGATTGACGATTGAAAATCGCCACAGGTTTCGCGTTACCGACCATCAATCATCAATCGTTAATTGGCCGCGAGATTGTTTGAGCGCCAAACCGCCTCAATAAGAGAACCAGAATCTGAAGCCATGACCCATGCCCACTTGGTGAGTGTCGCGGTTGACTGGCTGCGGAGATACCGCTGCGGGGTGGTGCTTTCGGAACAGGTCTGCGCCAGCGGCGAAGTGCCGGACGCCATCGGCTGGAAAGGAAAATGCCGCTCGGTGGTGGTGGAATGCAAGGTAACGCGGGCAGATTTTCTCGCCGATCGCGCCAAGCCCTTCCGCCAGAATTCGGAAATCGCGCTGGGCTGCGAGCGCTTCTACCTGGCGCCAAGCGGGCTGATCACGCCGCCGGAACTGCCCGCGGGCTGGGGCCTGCTGGAGTGCGCCGGGCGCAAGGTGGAAATGACGGTGAAGCCGCTGCGGCGCAGCCTGCGCACTGCCGCCGGCATGGAACATGAGATGAACCTGCTGCTGGCCAGCCTGCGCCGGGTGGAGATCCGCATCGAGCCGCAAACCATCACCGAGTTCCTCAAATGGAAGAACCGGCTGCTGGAATATAACGGCGGGGTTTATCCCCGGGAACTGACACCCGTTTCCGGGGAGCGCAATCCGCATCTGGGGTAGCGGTCTAGTTCTGGAGATCGCCGGCCGAAGGGGGGCGGGAATGGGCCGAGCCGTTGCTCCGGGGCCTGCGGGAGCGGGTGGCAGGGCCGCCAACGGTGCGGTACTGCTGATAAAGCTGGTGCAGGTCCTCGCTGAGCAATTGCACGAGTTGCATGCAGAGGGCGCAGTTCTGGCGCAGGTAGCTGAGAAAACTTTCCCGCGGCAGAAAAGCTATTTGGCAGGGCTCCAGGGTTTCCACGGTGGCTTCGTAGGGGGTCCCGGACATGGTTTCGCCCAGGCCCAGCACGGAGCCGGGGCCGGCTACGTTCAAAGCCAAGCCGGCGGCGCGCTCGTCCAGCAGAAGCCGGACGCGCCCTTTCTGGAGGAGAAAAACCCCGCGCACGGCACGCCCACG
>DASVBI010000699.1:0-2234 GCA_036375915.1 Terriglobales bacterium
GGCAAAACGAAAGCCTCTACCGGCGCAACCTTCCGCCGCACGCGGTGGCGGGCACGACAGCCATCCTGGTGGATGATGGAATCGCCACCGGTTCCACCATGCGCGCCGCCATCACCGCGCTGCGCGAGCTCGGGGCCAACAAAATCGTGGTCGCGGCGCCGGTTGCCCCGGCGTGCAGCCGCCAGGAACTGCAGACGCTGGCTGACCAGGTGGTCTGCCTGGCAACTCCCGACATCTTTTTTACAGTGGGCCAGTGGTACGTCAATTTTGAGCAGGTAAGCGATGAGGAAATGGCTGCCTTGTTGCAGCAAGCATCCACCTTGGTTTGAAAAAGGAGCACCCCATGCCGCTGCAGAGATTGAAGGAGTTGCTGGACCGCAATAGCGTCCACTACGAAAGCATAGTCCACCTTCCCGCCTACACCGCCCAGGGCATTGCCGCGATGACCCACATTTCGGGCAAAGAGCTGGCCAAGACGGTGATTGTGAAACTGGATGGCGCGCTGGCCCTGGCGGTAGTGCCGGCCTCGCATCGTGTTGACCTGCGACAACTGCAGGCAGCAACGGGCGCGACCACGGCGACGCTGGCCAGTGAAGCGGAGTTCAAGGACGCATTCCCGGGCTGCGAAACCGGAGCCATGCCGCCGTTCGGCAGCTTGTATAGGCTTCCAGTGCTAGTGGATGAGACAGTAACGCACGACCAGGAGATCGTATTCAACGCGGGTTCGCATACGGAGCTGGTGCGCCTGGCCTACCGGGATTTCGCTCGCCTGGAGACGCCGAAGGTGCTGCGGTTCTCTTCCGGTTCGTCGAGCGCCGCAGCCTGAAGGGAATAAAAGGCCGGCAGCCTGCCCCACGCGGGCGTGAGTGTGCCTTGTTAGTTCCGAAAGTAACCTGCCGGACACCGTCACGTTGACGGTTTTTTGCGGCTGGCCAATAATCAATACCGCGCCCAAAAGTCCTCTTCTACTGAAATGCTGCTCAAAATAGCCCGGGATACGACTCTTCCAAAGTTTTCAGAGACACCGTCCGGAGATTTGGCGTCTAAGTGTTTGCGCGGCTTGCTGGAGGCCCGATGAGCCGAGGGTTGTGCGTAGCCACCGTATGGGCTGCCTTGTTGCTTGTGGGATGCGGAGGAGGGTCAACCCCACCGCCCGTAATCGGGATAAGCGTGTCGCCCAGCACGGTGACGCTGGCCCCGGGTTCGTCGCAAGTGTTCAAAGCCACCGTCATTAATACCACGAACACCACGGTGACCTGGCAGGTCAACAACGTAGATGGCGGCAATAACAAGGTGGGGACCATCAGCACGTTTGGAGTGTACGTGGCTCCCGCCACCGAACCCACACCTCCGACGGTGAACGTAAAGGCAATTTCGCAGGCCGACCCGACCAAGTCGGCCAGAGCTCTGGTCACCATTGGCCAACCCGCCGGAGCCGCCAACCAGCAGATGCAGTCGCTGCCCATCAAGCTGGGCACTTCCGGGGGCGACAGCCTGGACTTGACGAAAAGCGGCACCACCATTACGTGCTGCTCGGGCACGCTGGGGTCGCTTCTGGAGCGAGCCGGCATCTTCTACATTTTGAGCAACAACCATGTGCTGGCCCGCTCCGACCAGGCCAAGGCCGGGGAACCGGTAACCCAACCTGGGCTGGTGGATACCAATTGCAGTCCGGCTACACCGGTGGCTAATTTGACGCAATTTGTGCAGCTGCCGGAGGGGGGAACCAGCGCGGCTCCAAAAACAGGAACGGTGGATGCAGCCATCGCGCAGATCATCAGCGGCGCGGTGGACACTTCGGGCAGCATCCTGGAACTGGGCACGGCCAGTTCCACGCCTGACGTTCCCAATCCGGCACCGCCAGCCGGCACAACGATTGCGCCCTTGATCGGCATGGGAGTGGCAAAGGCGGGGCGCAGCTCCGGGCTTACCTGCTCGAGCATCAGCTCCATCAATACGGCGGTGGACATCAGCTACACCACCAGCTGCAGCGGGGGCACAACTTTTTACGTGCGGTTCGACAACCAGATTGTGATCAGCGGAGCGAGCTTCAGCGCAGCGGGCGATTCGGGTTCGCTGGTGGTGAACTCCAAGACGGCGCAGCCGGTGGGACTGCTTTACGGTGGCGATAGTACCAGTACGGTGGCCAATCCCATTAGCGCAGTGCTGAGCGCGCTGACGGACAGCAAAGGCAATGTGCCTGCCATCGTAGGCGGCGCACTGCACGCCATTGT
>DASVBI010000371.1:0-4431 GCA_036375915.1 Terriglobales bacterium
CTCGGGCACAGGGAGAATGGCCCATAGGTGCCATGCCGCCCCCGACCGTAATTCACTTCAGGTTACTGCCGGCAAGTAATTGATAGCTATGAGCTTATAACGCTGATTTCTTTCCGAAGGCCCCAGCCTTTGAAGACCTCGTCCGGAAAAGAGCCTCATCCCGAGGGCTTTTAGGCTCGCGGGCTCTGGCGGGCGCGACCCGTGCTGGTCGTGGCCCGGGCGCCTCGGACGCCAAGGGTGGAGACCGAACTTTGTCGCGCGGGCGCCTCGCCTGCAAAGAGTGAAGACCGAACGAGCCCATTGTGGCGCGGGCGCCCTCGCCCGCGAACCCGGCTACTCGGGCAAACCGTCGGCGGGGAAATTCTTTTCCCTCGGGGCGCTGATTTTTTGCGGCTGAAACGCCTCTCCGTAAGATTTTTTCGCAGCGCCCGCTTGCTTCCGTCATATAATCGCCTTGCTCCCCCAGGGCGCGCCGACTCCCAGGAACCCTCCGGTTCCTCCAAGCAGGCCTTAGGATGGCGGCGGTTTCAAAAATCGAAAATGGGGTAGTAGAGCTTCGCACCGATGTGGGCCGGTTATACGTGTGTCCCACGGGCTGGCAGAGCCTGTACCTGCGCTGGACATTCCGCAATTTTCACAGCCTGCCGCAACAGATTCTCAACCGGCGCCAGAAACGCCTGATTGAACGCCTCTCTCGCACCGCGCTGCTCACCCCCGCTGATCCCGTGCCCAGCAGCGCGATTATCGGCATCGTCGAAAATATGAGAGTGTTCGGCCTGCCTTCTATCGCCGAGCCGGCCGAGCCGGCCACCAAGGCAAAACCGGCGGTTCCCGCCGACAGAATTGCGGTGCTGCATGCCCGGGCGGAGGATGCGGCGCTCGAATCCAGCTCTCCTGCGCACGCGGAGCGGGCGCAAGCTGGGCCGGCCGCTGTTCCAGAAATTGTTCACCACAGCCCCGCGCCTTCTCCGGTGTTTGAGACGGAAGCGCCTCCCCTCCCCGCGCCGCAAAATGCTCCTGGCCGCCGCACCAGGCGGATTCCCTGGGTAGCAGCCTCGGTGGCCATCAGCGCGGCGGCTGCCTTGCTCCTCGCCTTCTGGCTGGTGCCGCTGTGGAGATTGCCGCAACTCGCCATCGCTCCCGCGCCGGCGCCGGCGGCCCCGCTGCTGGCCGCCGCGCTCGTGCCGCCGCCCGCGGTGGCGTCCGCGAAACCCGGCCTGCAGCGCCTGTCCCCGCCTAAGTCCGCGACCGCTGCCGAAGCCGCCGCCCGTCCTGCGGCCAAGCCGCAGGTCTCCGTTGCCGCGGTTCCAGATTCGCCGAACCTGCCGCAAATTGCGGAAGCTCCGCGTTCCGGCTTCATCTATCCCGTTGCCCCCAATCCCAGCCTGGTGGGCAAGGTCGCGCTCAAGGCGGTGGTGGGCAGCGATGGCACCGTGAAAGAGATTGAGGTTTTGAGCGGCGACCGCGCTCTGGCCGCCGCCGCTGTTCGCGCCGTGAAACAGTGGCGCTACGCTCCCGCCCAGGTCGGCGGGCGCACGGTGGAGGCGCAGACCCGGGTCACCATCAGCTTCCTCGGCGACGACGCCGTCTCCATTACCGTGCCGGAATCGCAGTAGCCCGCCTGTCAGTTATTGCCGTTATTGCGAGCTATCGCGCCCGCGCACTCACATGCGGCAGGATACAACCTGAGATTCCCGCCGTAAGACTAAACCCTCGAAGCGAATCCGGAACGTCGCGTCAGCAGCAGGGCCAGGAAAACGCCGGCGAGGAAGTCGAATGCAAGGCAGAAGCCGGGCCACCACACGGGAACACCGGGATTCTGAAGGAACAGGTGATGAAAGAAATCGAAGACTCCGTGCCCGGCGAGGGCGAACACAATCAGCCAAAGGCTCTTCTTGAAGCCGGCGACGGCCAGCGCGAGAAAGACGCCTGCTATCAGGGACTCCAAGGCCAGCACCCGCATGGAACCCCCCATGACAGCAAACAAAATATAGTACGTGGCAATCACTGTCAGCAGCGTCGGATAGAAGACGCGGTCGCGATCAAATCCGGCCAACATGGCGAAGACGCACACCGCCAGTGCCAGTCCAACCCCGATCAGATATTCCATAGATTCCTCTTCACCTGCTAATGCGAATCGCGCGCCACTGTGGCGCCGCTGTGGCCCACCAGAAAATCCAGGTCGGCGCCGCGGTCGGCCTGCTGCACGTGCTCCACATAGAGCCTCTCCCAGCCCCGTGGGGGAAGTGGCGGCGCTTTCCAGCGGGCCCGCCGCGCGGCCAGCGTGGCTGCATCCACTTCCAGGTCTAGCCGGCGCCTGGCCGCATCGAGCGCGATCATATCTCCGCTCTCCACCAGGGCCAGGGGACCGCCGGCCGCGGCTTCCGGACAAGCGTGCAGCACCACCGTGCCGTAAGCGGTGCCGCTCATGCGCGCGTCGGAGATCCGCACCATGTCGTTCACGCCCCGGCGCAGCAGCTTGGGCGGCAAGGGCATGTTGCCCACCTCCGCCATTCCCGGGTAACCGCGCGGCCCGCAGTTTTTCAGCACCAGCACCGAATTCTCATCCACCTGCAGGGCTTCGTCGTTAATGCGCGCGTAGAAATCTTCGATGGATTCGAACACCAGCGCCCGCCCCCGATGCTGCAGCAGCCGCGGGGTGGCGGCGGAAAGCTTGATCACCGCCCCATCCGGGGCCAGGCTGCCCCGCAGCACCGCAATCCCGGCATTTTCCTTGAAGGGCTTCTGGAAGGTGTGGACCACGCTGCGGTTCCAGCAGGGCGCATCCTTCACGTTCGCCCACACGGATTCGCCATTAGCGGTCAGCGCGTCGCGGTGGAGCGCGCCGCCTTCCCCCAGTTCGCGCAAAACCGCGGGCAAACCGCCGGCATAGAAGAAGTCTTCCATCAGGTAGGCGCCGGAAGGCTGAATGTTCACCAGGCACGGCATCCCGTTTCCCAGGCGGTCGAAATCATCCAGGCAGAGCGGCACGCCCACCCGCCCCGCCAGGGCCAGCAGGTGGATGACCGCGTTGGTGGAGCCGCCGATGGCGGCGTTGGCGCGGATAGCGTTCTCAAACGCCGGCCGGGTCAGAATATGCGACATGCGCACGTCATCCTTCACCATCTGCACGATGCGCCTCCCGCTCATCTGCGCCAGCGTGTTGCGGCGCGCGTCTACCGCCGGAATGGCCGCGTTTCCCGGCAGGCTCATGCCCAGCGCCTCCACCATGCTGGCCATGGTGGAAGCTGTCCCCATGGTCATGCAGTGCCCGCGGGAGCGGTGCATGCAGCTTTCGGCGGCGAAGAATTCCTCCTGGCTCATCTTGCCGGAGCGCACCTGTTCCGACATCTGCCACACCCCGGTGCCGGAGCCCAGGTCGCAGCCGCGGTATTTGCCCGAGAGCATGGGACCGCCCGACACGCCGATGGTGGGCAGGTCGCAGGAAGCCGCGCCCATCAGCAGGGAAGGGGTGGTCTTGTCGCAGCCCATCAGCAGCACCACGCCGTCCATGGGGTTGCCGCGGATGGACTCCTCCACGTCCATGCTGGCTAGGTTGCGAAACAGCATGGCGGTGGGCCGCAGTTGCGTTTCGCCCAGCGACATGACGGGAAACTCCAGGGGGAAACCTCCCGCCTCCCACACCCCGCGTTTCACAAATTCCGCCAGCTCCCGGAAGTGCCCGTTGCACGGCGTCAGCTCTGACCAGGTGTTGCAGATTCCGATCACCGGCCGGCCTTCAAACAAATCGTGCGGCCAGCCCTGGTTTTTCATCCAGCTGCGGTAAATGAATCCGTCCCGGTCCTGCCGCCCGAACCACTCCTGGCTGCGCAGTTTTCTGGTGGCGGTGCTTTCATCCTTTGCCTGCAAGCTGAGCCTCCCGAAGAAGCAGAATCATAGCGCAGAGGCGGCGGGTGAATGAATCGGGCCCGGCCCTGCACTTGACGCCGCACCGCGACTCCGCGATTATGGCCCGGTCCGCTTTGCAGGCTGGACGCGGAGTTTCCCCTATGTCGGGCATCTTCCCCCGCCTCAAGATGAAAGCTCTTTCGCATTCCATTGCGCCGCCAGGGTCCGCCCTGGCCGTGCTTCTTCTCTGCCTGTTGTCGCCGGCCGGGGCCGCGCCTCCTGCCGCCGCGGGCAAGGCCTTGCAGATTTATTTTGTGGATGTGGAAGGCGGCCAGGCGACCTTATTCGTTACACCGGCTAAACGCTCGCTGCTCATTGACACGGGATGGCCGGACCACGACGGGCGCGATGCCGGGCGCATCGTGGCCGTCGCCAAAAAGGCCGGCATCAGCAAAATTGATTATGTGCTCATCACCCACTTCCACACCGACCACGTGGGTGGAGTTCCGCAACTGGCCGCCCGCATTCCCATCGGCGCCTTCCTTGACCACGGTCCCAACCGCGAGACGGACGCGCAAACTG
>DASVBI010000493.1:0-2245 GCA_036375915.1 Terriglobales bacterium
GCGGGCTCCGCTGGAGCCGAGCGCTATTTTCAGCAACTGGATGGCGGCGAGGCCTCCACCGGCATGGCCACCGAGGAAGGTGACCAGAACCGCCTGGCCAAGCTGGTCCCCGAGGGCATTGAAGGCCGCGTACCCTACCGCGGGTCCATGTCCATGATTGTGACCCAACTGGTAGGTGGCCTGCGCTCTGGCATGGGCTATTGCGGCTCGGGCAGCATTCCCGAATTGCAGCAGAAGGCGCGCTTTGTGCGTATCAGCATGGCCGGCCTGCGAGAAAGCCACGTGCACGACGTGATCATCACCCGCGAGGCGCCGAACTACCGGCTGGAGTAAAACGAGCCCTCCACTCAGCAATCAGCCCGGCACGGATGCGGTTCCTGATTTGGCAATACACTAAAGGAGTGAGTGCTGGATGCTGACTGCTGAGTGCTTTCTTGAAGTGCTATTCTGAACCTGCAATCCTATAGATCTCCGTGAACAATCCTGTCCCCAACAGTTTTCCCTGGCGCGAATGGACTGCTGCCATATTGTGGCTGATCCTGATCGTGATCGAGTCCACTCCCTGGTTCTCCGCCCAGAACACCGGCCATGTCTTGTACCAGTTGCTGGCTTCGTTCTTCGGGCCAGTGAATGCCTCGGGCGTGAGCGTGGCCAACGCAGTGTTGCGCAAAGTGGGGCACGTTACCGGCTACGGCATCCTGAGCTGGCTGCTGTTCCGGGCCTGGCGGGTGACGCTGCGCTCGTCCCGCGCCATAACCTGGACGTTTTCCTGGTCGGTGATTGCCTTCTGTATGACGGCCGCGGTGGCCAGCCTGGACGAGTGGCACCAAGCTTTTCTGCCCTCGCGCACCGGCACGATTCACGATGTGTATTTGGACAGCGCGTCGGCCCTGGCGGTGCAGGTGTTCCTGTTTGTGCTCCTGCGGAGGAGAAGCCAAATAGGGCACATCGAGGAGAAGCAGACCGTAGCTGTGGGAGATTGAGAAAAGCGGCAATTAGCTCTTAGCCTTTAACATTCAGCTCTTCAGCTGGCCCGCAATGTGCGATTTGAAAACACGCCCGCCAGCAGCATTCCCGCCGCTGTCGCCGCCAAACCGGCTGACAAATAGAACGGAAGCCGGGGACCGTAGTGCTTCCACAGCTCGCCGGTAATAATACTGGAGAGCAGCACAGCCACGCTGGTGACGAAAAAGAAGATACCGAAGGCGCGGCCACGCGTCTCGCTTCCCGCGGACTGGGCCACCAGGGCTCGCAACACGGGATTGGTGAGGGCGTAAAACAGGCCATAACACGCCATTGCCGCCCACAACGCACCCCGGGAAGGCGCGAGGGCGAAGACGAAATAGACAGCGGCAAACACCAGGTAACCTCCAGCCGCGATGGCGCGCTTGGAAAAGCGATCGGCGAGCCGTCCGGCGGGCCAGGACAGCGCCGTATAGGTGAGGTTGAACACCAGGCCCAGCAGGGGCGCATGGCGCGTCGGTATGCCCGCATCGTGCGCGCGCAGCACCAGGAACATGTCGCTGGAGTTCCCCAAGGAGAACAAACCAACGGCGAATAGCAGGTAATAGAAACTTGCGGGGAGGCGAAGGTCGCCCCGTTCTGCCGCCATTGCGCTTGCCGGCGGCGGCTCGGTGGCAATGGCTTCGACCCCCGGGCTGTCCATCCGCTGGTCATCAGCTTGGGCGGCGAACCTGGAAGCGCGCTGCGGCCGCCGGCCCCCCGTCTCGCGAATGCCGAAGAGGGCCGCAAAGATGGCTAAGGCGCCAGGAATTGCCGCCACCCAGAAAACGCCCCGAAAACCGAAGCGGACCAGCAGCCCGAGTGCTACCAGGGGACCGGCGATGGCGCCGGCCGAATCCATGGCCTGCAGCAGTCCGAAAGCGGAGCCGATCTTCTGCTGCGGCACCGATTCCGCCACCATCACGTCTCGAGGCGCGCCACGCACGCCCTTGGCCAAGCGGTCGCCAAAGCGCACCAGCAACACTTGCCACCACGAGGTTGTTACCGCCAGCACCGGCCTCAAAACATTCGCGATGGCGTACCCGGCGACCACCAGAGGCTTGCGTTGCCGGATGCGGTCGGTGAGCAACCCGGAAAACAGCTTGGCGAAGGAGGCCACGCTCTCCGCCACTCCTTCAATCAGCCCCAGCCTGGATGGACCTGCGCCGATGGTGAGCAGGAAGGCGGGCAGAATCCAGTACGCCATTTCGCTGGCGGTGTCGTTGAAGAAGGAGGTGGCGCC
>DASVBI010000107.1:0-2604 GCA_036375915.1 Terriglobales bacterium
CGCGTCCCTGGGCCAGCACTTCAGCACCGGCATATCCAGCAGCGAGAAGCCGTCCCGCCTGGTCACTTCCTTGCACGGCCCGCTCGACACGGTCTTGGGAAAGAACTTGCCCATCTCCGCCAGCATGGGCAGCATCTTCACTTTGTCCAGGAATCCCTGCGGGCTCTTCACGTCCATGAATCCGCGAATGCGCTCCGCCACCTCGTCCAGCGAGTCCACGCCCAGCGCCATGCACATGCGCCGCGCCGAGCCAAACTGGTTGATCAGCACCGGCATGCGGTAGCCCTTGACGTTCTCAAACAGCAGCGCTGGCCCACCTGGACCCTTTGTGGCGCGGGCCTCGCCCGCGTCGCCCGCGGCCTTGCTCACCCGGTCCGTGATCTCCGTTATCTCCAGGATGGGGTCCACTTCGGCGCGCACCCGCTTCAGCTCCCCGGCTTTCTCCAGGGCGGCTATCCAGTCTCGCAGTGAGTCGTAAGGCAATCGTTCTCCTTGGTTTCAGCTCTTGGCTCTTAGCTCTTGGCTTTTAGCTAAAGTCGGCACCGGCAAGGCTCAAGCCAACAGCCAAAGGCTAAAAGCCAGGAGCTAAACGCGCGATTATACCGACCCCCCTCCCCTCCACCCAACTCTTAGTCCCGGTCTCACATCCAAGCTCAACGTGACACTCACATCGTCGCCCGAAACCAGCCATCTGCGGGCGCTTTCGCAGCTCACCCTGAACCAGCAAGAACCCGGTTCCAGCGCGCTGCGGGATGCGCTCACGTACATTGCCGAACTGGATGCTGCCGGCCGCGCCCAACTGCTTTCCCTGGCCGACTCGCACCACGTTCTGGTGCGCGCCCTGCAAACGGTGCGCGCCCTGGCCGCCGGCACTTCTGACACCGGCCTCATCGCCTGGGCGGAATCCGCCCTCACCGCCGAGCAGGCCCGCATTGACAACGCGCTTCGCCACCTGGACGCGGTGTGCCGCGAACTGGAAGCGGCGCGCTGCCCGGCGGTGGTCATGAAGTCGCTCGACCACTGGCCCGACCTGGGCAACGACCTCGACCTGGTCACCACCGCCTCCGAGCGCGACATTGTGCGCATCATGCGCGGCAACTTCCAGGCTCACGTCGAGCCCCGCAGCTGGGGCGACCGCCTGGCCAACAAGTGGAATTTCGCCCTGCCCGGCCTGCGCGAGGCCATCGAAGTGCACGCCCAGCGCCTGGGCCAGACCGGCGAGCATACCGCCCTGGCCCGCCGCGTCATCGAGCGCGCCGTCGCCCGCGAGCTCGGCGGCTACGTCTTCCGTGTGCCCGCTCCCGAAGAGCGCGTCATCATCGCTACCCTGCAGCGCATGTACCGGCATTTTTATTTCCGCATCTGCGACGTGCTCGATACCGCCGCGCTGGTCGAAAGCGGCGCCGTAAACTTCACCGAACTGCGGCGCAGCGCCGACCTGGGCGGCATCTGGCCCGGCGTGGCTACCTTTCTGGTCATCATTTCCGATTATGTAAAGTCCTATCGCGGCGTCGGCGTGGCATTGCCTGCTGAAGTGCTGGCGGCAGCCAAGTTCGGCGGCAATAAAATCACGGTGCGCAACCGTTTCCTGCGCTTCCCGCTTATGCCCGAGGGCGCGGAGCTCTACAAGCTGCAGATGGGCCACACCGCCCGCCGCGGCAACCTCCCTGCTGCCCTGCGCCTGAGCCTGCTGCCTCCTCTGGCTTCCGTGGCCGCTTTGGCGTATAGGGTTACGGGGAGCGATAAGGGCATTTGGTAGTCAGGAGTCGGTAGTCGGGAGTCGGTTAAGCTTGCTGACTCCTGACTCCCTGTTTTCTCGCAACCGCGGCCCGCAGCCTTTACTCTATTTATCCATGAAGCGTCGCGCCGTCATCACCGGCCTGGGCGTGGTCAGCCCCAATGGGGTGGGCAAAGCCGCCTTTACCGAAGCCATTCTGGCCGGCAAGAGCGGCGTGCGCCGCATCTCCCGCTTCGACCCCAGCGACATTCCGGTGCAGATCGCCGGTGAAATCGCCGACTTTGACGAACTTGCCTGGGTGGATAAAAAGGAACGCAAGCACCTCTCCCGGATTGTCCCTCTCGCCCTGGCTGCCGCGAACGAAGCGGTGCGGGATGCCGGCCTGGATCCCGCTAACCTCCCGCTCCAGGAAAAACGCCGCATCGCCGTGATTCTCGGCTCCGGCGGCGGCTCCCAGGAGTTCACCGAAGAGCAGTACCGCCTGTTCTATCGCGGCGAGTTCCGCCGCATGAGCCTGTTCTGCGTGCCCACCGGCGTAATGGGCACTTTCTCCAGCGACGTGGGCATGCGCTTCGGCTTCCGCGGACCCAGCCACGTGGTCACCACCGGCTGCACCTCCTCCACCGACGCGCTCGGCTACTCCCTGCGCCAGATCCAGTCGGGCGCGGTGCACACCGTGCTCACCGGAGGCGCCGACGCGCCCATCTCGCTGGGCATCGTGAAGGGCTTTATCCTGATGAAGATTCTCACCGCCTCCTGGAACCAGGAACCGGAGCGCGCCTCCCGCCCCTTCTCCGCCGACCGCGACGGCTTCGTGCTCGGCGAAGGCGCCTGGATGCTTATGCTGGAGGATTACGACCACGCCC
>DASVBI010000562.1:0-6059 GCA_036375915.1 Terriglobales bacterium
TGATGGATACCGGCCTGGCGGGAATCGGCTATGGACGCAATCCGCAGCGGCAGTTCAACGCGGGCAATCCCAACCGCTACAACCAGCGGATGGGATTCCAGTACAGCCTGTCGTTTCATCCGGTGACGCGGCCGCTAAACGCCTCGGCCGGCCCGGGAGGAGAGGTGCCCAGCCTGCGGCCGGCACCCGTTTCTCCGGGCGGCGCTCCCCTCCCCGCGCGAATGCTTTCGCCGGTGAGCTACATCTATTGCAGTGACTGTCATAACAGCGATACCGGGCGCAACCTGGGCAGCAGCATGGGGCCCGCAGGCCCGCACGGCTCCAATATTGCGCACCTGCTGGAGCGGCAGAGCGCGCTGGAGCCGCCGCCGGCCACCCCGGGTGTGGCCAGCGCGGGCGTGCCCTTCTCGGTGAGCAGTTACGCCCTGTGCGATAAGTGTCACGACGTGCAGAACAGCATCATGCGCGACCTCAGCTTCAAAAAGCACGCCGAACACATCCAGCAGGGCGCTGCCTGTTCCACTTGCCACGACCCGCATGCCTCCTCCGCGCCCATGCTTATCAACTTTGACCGCAGCATCGTGGCCCCGGCCGGCAACGGAGTGCTGCAGTACACCCGCACCGGCCTGGGACACGGCACCTGCACCCTCACCTGCCACGGCCAGGAGCACCGGGGCCTGGCGTACTGACCATCCCCAGACCGCCGAAGAGTGCCGGGCTGTGTTTGAAAAACTTACACAGCGTGCGCTGCGTCACTCCGTGCCGTGATACCACTCACGGCACAAGCTCCGGCCACGGGCGAACATGCAAACAAGGGCGTGCGCACCCGAATTTTCCGGTTCAGCTGGCGTAGGGAATGGTTTCTTCAGGCAGGTGCGGCATGGGGCAGATGCTTCGGTCGTGGAAAGAAATTGCCCGCCACATGGGAACCAGCGTGCGCACCGTCCAGCGCTGGGAGAGTGAGCTGCGCCTGCCGGTGCGCCGCATCGAGGCCCGGCGCGGGGCCGTGGTTTTCGCTTTTCCCTCGGAACTGGACAGCTGGGTGCGGGTGCGCAGCGATACCCAAACACGCCTGGTCGAGGACAGTTATTTCCGCACCGTTTTCATGGACTCCCAGTTTCCCAGCCTGGTAGTGGATGATACTCCCCGCATTCTGGCCGCCAATTTCGCAGCCTGCGATCTGACCCAAGCCAGCTCCGAGCAGTTGCTGGGGCACACGCTGCAGACCTTTTTGTCCACGGAAGCCGGCCGGGGACTGGATAACTGGGCCGGGTTTCTGCAATTCGGCGCCTGCATGGGCCAGGCCAACCTGCAATGCCGGGATGGCCGCGTACTGGGCATCGAGTTTGTGGTCAAGCGCTTCTCCCCCGGTTTGCACGTGCTGTCCGTGCTCTCGGCTCAAAAACCGTGGCGGGCAACACAAATCTGGTGCCGTGCCGTGGAGTCGGACTTCTCCTTTCATGTCCGCGCTGGGACCAGCCCCGGCACTAAACGCGGCAGCGCAACGTTGCGCTGATTGGCACTTCCTGACGCACCTGTGTGCGGACAATTCCGTTCATCATGGAATTTGGGTATCCGCCCGCGACACTCCACCTGACTGCTCTCACGCACATCGCGGGCGGGAGAAAGAATGAGGCCGGGGCCTGCCGGCTATGAAATCCCGCGAAGCAGGAGGTGGCTGCCATGGGAACTCGCGTCCTGATCGCTTCCGACCACCCGCTTACCCGCACCGGCTTGCGGCAAACCCTGCAGTCAGCTCCCGGTTTCGAGGTTGTAGCCGAGGCTGATGCGCCCGGCCCGGTGCGCGAACTGTGCCGGAGATTTTCCGCCAATGTGGTGGTGTTTGAAATTACCGTCCCTGGTGTCTCGGGCCTGCGCACGGCGGCAGCGGTGGCCAAAGCAGCTCTGCCAGCACGCACGGTGGCCGTGGCCAGCAACGAAAATGTCTATTACGTGCGTTCCCTGCTGGCGGCGGGCGTGGCGGGCTACGTGTTACGCAAGGCCACCCACGAGGAACTGTTTCTGGCTATGCACCACGCCCGTTGCGGCCTGCGCTATATCGATCCCCGCTTGAGCGATGGAATGGGGGAGGTGCTGCTGCGCAGCACAACGAAACAAGCGGCCCGCCCGGGAGGACTAAGCCCGCGGGAAGCGGAGGTCTTGCGCGCGGTAGCGCGCGGGTTCACCAGCAGCGAAATTGGCCAGCAATTAAAGGTGAGCGCCAAAACGGTGGAAACCTATCGCGGGCGAATCTGCGAAAAACTGGGCCTGCGCACGCGCGCCGACCTGTTTCAATACGCCATGGCGGCAGGGATGCTGGAGGAGGGCGGCAGCTGATAGCGGGATCGAGGCCTCCGCCGCCGGCATTCACGGGCATTGATGGTCGCGGCCGGTGCCGCGCTCATCCCACTCCTGGCGGATGCGCTCGTAACGCTTGGCCACCGCCTCCAGTTCCTGGTCCGACAGCTTCTCAATATCAATCATTTCGTTGCGCGCCCGTTCGGTGGAGCGGATCAGTTCGTCGAGCTTCAGGTTGACAGCCCGCGAGTCGCGGTTCTGGCTGCTCTGGATTAGGAACACAACCAGAAACGTCATGACATTTGTCCAGGAATTTACCACCAGCTGCCAGGCGTCGGAATAATGGAAAAACGGCCCGCTGATCAGCCAGGCGACGACCGTGGCCACGGCAAAAATGAAGGCCGCCGGTGAGCCCACCACGGCGGCGCTCAGGTTGGCGAAATTGGTGAACCAACTTCCCGAGGTTTCCTTGCGCGGATTAGCCATGTGAGTGGGATGAAAGCTGTGACTCTGCAGTTGGCAGCTGCGGTGGGCCGGCGGGGCGGGGCACAGAAAACAGGGCAAAAGCCGGGAGTGACGCACGTCACAAAGGCCAGTGACTCCCCTCACTGTGGCTTGGCCGCCCCTGGCGAGACCATGCAAGCAGGCCCATGGTAAGCCGGGCAGGCGGCGCCGGGGTAACCCCGGGCCCGAGGTGCAGCATGCCGGAGATGACAGCGGCCTTTCGTGGCGAGTCGGAGCTCATTCACTATGAACATCGGGCTCTGAGCAGCGAACTGGCCGCGCTGGAATTCGCGCTCGATTCCCTCATCGGCTGCTCGGAAGCATTTACCAGCCTGGCTGCCAGCGAGCGCGTGTACCGTTGCGGGCATCACCTGGCGCGTACCTTGCCCGAGCATTTCGAGAATGAAGAAGCCACGGTGCTGGCGGAGATGGCGAAGCTGAGCCCGGAACTGGGCAGGTTTGCCGAAGAGATGAAACGGCAGCACAGCGATTTGCGCCAGAAGCTGACCGGGGTTTGCCTGCTCATTGAACAGGTGCAGAGCAGCAGCGACTTGGAACAGGCAGTGCTCGAGCTGAAGGAATGTGGTTTGCAGTTCGCGCGCGCGCTCACGGCGCACATGGACGCGGAAGAGCGCCAGTTCAGCAGCGTAGCGCATTGAGTTTGGGCAAGTCTCCGTGCGGGGGCGGAGGCTTTCGTACCCAAACGGCGGGTCCGGCTTAAGGGTCGGACCCGCCGGCAGTACTGAAGGGGGATCACGTGACAACAGCAAGCTTGAAAAATGCAGCAGCGGGCGAAGGTGTGGTTCAGGCGCGGTATCCCGGCATCGCCTCCACAGTAGATGGTTCGGGAGCGGTGGTCTGGGTGGACTCGCACATTGCGCAAGGCGCGTGCGCCTACCCCATCACCCCCTCCACCCCGATGGGCGATGGCTTCGCGGTGGAATTCGCCAATGGCAAAAAGAACCTATGGGGCGAAGCGCTGCAGTTTCTGGAGCCGGAGTCCGAGCACAGTTCGGCTTCCGCCTGCGAAGGCTTCGCGCTGGCCGGCGGTCGGGTGAGCAATTTCACCTCCGGGCAGGGCCTGATCCTGATGAAAGAGGTGCTGTATGTGATCGCGGGCAAGCGCCTGCCGGCGGTGTTCCACATTGGAGCGCGGGCCCTGACCTCGCACTCGCTGAACGTGCACTGCGGCCATGACGACGTTATGGGCGTGGCCGACGTGGGCTGGGGCATTCTCTTCGGTCGCAACGCCCAGGAGGCGGCCGACCTGGCGCTGATCGCGCGCCGTGCCGCCGAAGAGACAGAAACCCCGTTCATGAATGTGCAAGACGGCTTTCTGACCACGCACACCCTGGAAACCATTCGCCTGCCCGAACCCGAGTTCATGAAAGAATTTGTGGGCGCGCCACAGGAACGAATCAAGCGGTTGTTCGATACCCAGGCTCCGCTGCTCAGCGGTCCGGTGCAGAACCAGGACAGCTACATGAAGGGAAAAGTGGCGCAGCGGCATTTTTATGACCGGGTGGCGCCGGCTGTGAAGCGTGCCTTTCGGGAGTTCAGCGATGCCACCGGCCGGCACTACGACAGCGTACTTCCCTACCGCATGGAAGACGCCGCCTACGCCATCATCGGCATGGGCTCGATGATGGAGACGGCGGAATCCACAGTGGACTTCCTGCGCCACAGGGGCATGCGCATCGGATGCATCACGCTGGTGAGTTTCCGTCCCTTCCCGGCGCTGGAACTGGCGCTGTTGCTGCGCAAATGCCGCGCGGCCACGGTGATTGAGCGGGCGGACGTTCCTCTGGCCGAATCCAACCCGCTGACCACGGAAGTGAAGGCGGCCTTGGCCGACGCGCACATGAGTCACGGCGGAGGTCAGTTCGAGCGCTTGCCTGAAATTTACTCCGGCGTCGCCGGGTTGGGCGGACGCGACGTGCGCCCCGGCCATTTTGTCGCCGCGGCGGAGAACATGGCCGGCCATGAGCGGCACCGCCGCTTCTTCGTGCTGGGCGTGAAGCATGAGAGCGAACTGCCCATCATCGAAGATCCTGATGTGCGGCCGGCCGGAGCTTTCTCGCTGCGCGGCCACTCCATCGGCGGCTTTGGTTCGGTCACCACCAACAAGGTGATCGCTTCGGTGGCGGCCGACCTGTTCGGTCTCTATGCCCAGGCCTTCCCCAAGTACGGCTCGGAAAAAAAGGGCCTGCCCACCAACTATTACCTGACCCTGGCCCCCGAGTTCATCAAGCTGCACTGCGAATTGAAGGTGGTGGATTTCGTGGCCGTGCAAGACGCCTATGCCTTCATGTCGGGCAATCCTCTGGAAGGCTTGGCCGACGGCGGGCTGGTCTATCTGCAGTCGAACCTGCCGCCGGAAAAGATCTGGGGCAGCCTGCCGGAAAGCGCGCGCCAGGAAATCCGCGAGCGCAAGCTGCGGGTGTACGCTTTGGACGCGGGCAAGATAGCGCGCGAATCGTCCAGCCGCGCCGACCTGCAGATCCGCATGCAGGGCATCGTGCTGCTGGGCGCCTTCCTGCGCCTGACGCCGTTCCGCGAACAGGCCGGGCTGGACGCGGAGCACCTGTTTGCCTCACTGGAAAAAACCCTGACCAAGTATTTCGGCAAGCGCGGAGCGCGCGTAGTGGCCGACAACATGGCGGCAGCGCGGCGCGGGTACAACGAAGTGGCAGAAATCATTCCGCCCCGCGGCGAAGAGTTGCATGTGCGTCCCCTCAAGGAGCACAAATTCGAGGTCCCGTGCCACTCCGGAAACGGCCTGGTGGAGGCGAATTTCTGCGACAAGGTCATCGGCACCTACGCTCGCGGCCGCGAAGCCGACCTCGACGCCGACGAATACGTGGCGCGCAGCCTGATGCCGCCTTCCAGCGCCATGCGCCGCAGCTTCCGCACCCTGGCCCCCGACATTCCTGAACTGATTGCCGCCAACTGCGTGGGCTGCATGGAGTGCGTAAACGCCTGCCCCGATACGGCCATCCTGGCCAAGGCGGTGGAGCCGGCAATACTGGAAGACAAACTGAGCCACCTCGAGCGCGCCGACCTGCGCGAGTCGCTGCGCAGTGACTTCATCAAGACCAGCAAGTATTACGAGCTCCCACAGAAGAAAGGGCAGGCAGGGGGGCTGTTCTCCATCTTCGTGGACCCCGACAAGTGCAAAGGCTGCGGCGAGTGTGTGACCGCCTGCGGGCGCCATGAAGCGCTCAAGATGGTGGTTAAGAATGGCAATATGGCCAAAT
>DASVBI010000352.1:0-2415 GCA_036375915.1 Terriglobales bacterium
ACGCCGAACGGGCGGCGGAGTCCGCCCCGGCCGCAGCCCAGGCTGCCGTGCCCGGAGACGGCCACCAGGAAATGGATATCTCCAGCGAGTGGGAAAGCTCGCTGACCCAGCCGGTGGTTGATTCGGTGGTTAAATCCGCCGGTGCCGGAGAGCGGGCGGAAGCCATCGCCAGCCTGGTGGAGGAAGTAAAGTTTTACCTGCAGCACCAGCTCTGGGAAGAAGCTGAAGCCGCCATCGCTAAATGTGAAGCGCAGTATCCCGATGTGCCTGAGCTGCACGGTTTCCGCGAGCAGTTGCGGGCGCATGCGGCCAACAGCAAGAAAAAGTCTGCGGCCAGGCCCGCCCCGGCCCCTGCGGCTGCTGCCGCCTCACCCGCGGCCCCAAGCAAAGGCATCCTGGGCGATATGGTGTCCGACCTGGAGTCGGCGCTGGGCGACGATTTTGCAGCGGCGCAGCCCGCAACCACAAGCCCACAACCCGCCCGTATGGCGGCGGCAGCCGCTGCCGGCGCCGGTTCTTCCGCTCCCCTCGCTGCTCCCATGCCTGCTCTGGCCACCGCCGCCCCGGCTGTTTCTCCCTCCGGCGCGGCTGCCGCCCAGGCCGATTCCGAGTTGGAAGAGATTTTCACCGAATTCAAAGAAGGCTTGGAAGAGAGCGCGGCGCCCAGCCAGGCCGAGGATCCGGAAACCCATTACAACCTGGGCGTGGCCTTCAAGGAGATGGGATTGCTCGACGAATCCATCGGCGAATTGCAGAAAGTCTGCCTGGCCGTGGAACGCGGCCAGCCCTTTCCCCACGTCATGCAAGCCTTCACCTGGCTGGCAGCGGCTTTTCTGGAGAAAGGCGTGCCACAGGCCGCCATCCGCTGGTACGAAAAAGCGCTCCATCTGCCCACTATTGACGAAGACGCGCGCATTGCCCTGCACTATGAACTGGCGGCGGCCTATGAGGCTTGCGAAAACAAACAAGCGGCTCTAAGCCATTTCCTCGAGGTCTACGGCGCGAATATTGATTATCGCGACGTGGCCGAGCGCATCAAAGCCCTAAAGTCGTAAAATCAATAAAATAGTCGAGGGCGTGTACGGACGTGGGGATTTTGTTTCCGCGCCGCATGCCTCCTGAGGAGAGAGCGGCGTGGATTCGGATTCGGATGTAGCCCGGCAAGGCTGGGGGCGACTGGCTAATGAGGCCAGCAAGCCGGGAAGCGGGTTGACCCGCAGTCCCTTGGCGCCGGAACAGGAGCCCGTCGCGCCCGACCGCTCCAAGGTCAGCAGCGGCCATTTGTGGGCCCGCCGCCTGGGCTTGCTCGTGTTCGTTCTCATTTGTCTGGAGCTGGGCATCGCACTGATCGTTCTTCCCTGGACTCATATATGGACTGAAAACAACCTGCTGCTGGATTACCCGACGGTGCGTTTCTGGGCCGCCAACACCTTCGTGCGTGGTGCTTTCAGCGGCCTCGGCCTGATTGATATCTGGCTGGGCATTTGGGAAGTGGTGCGCTATCGCGAGCCGAAGAGCAATTGATCCGCAGCCCTTATCCGTTCAGCGCGTTTTGCCGTTCATGAGGGGTCAAGGCTCAGACCTGCGGCGCAGCCGGGGCATCGCCCTGCTGCCGCTTGGCTGCATTTTGGGGGAATGGATTTGAGAAGCAAATCAGACCGTAATAAGGACGCCGAGAGGGATGACTTCCTGGCCGGCGAACCTACCCTGTATCCGGCTCCTCTGGCCTACGAAAACAAGCGCTTCCTCAACAGCCCGGACGGGCGGGTTCTGCGCATTCTCTCCGAGTACGCCGAGCCCCTGGCCCGCTTTCGCCGCGAGCAGATCCAGGACACGGTGGTGTTTTTCGGCTCCGCCCGCTTTCACAGTCTGAAGGAAGCCCGCCATTCGCTGACCGTGCTGGAGAAACCTGGCGCCCGGCAGGCCGCTCCGCCCGAGGAGCAGATGAAGCTGAGGCGGGCGCACGCCGCTGTGGACATGGCGCGCTATTACGAGGACGCTCGCCGCCTCGCCTACCTCCTCACCCAGTGGTCGCTGCAAATTCCCGCCAAACGCCAGCGCTTTGTGGTCACCACCGGTGGCGGCCCCGGCATCATGGAAGCCGCCAACCTGGGGGCGCGCGACGCCGGCGGAAAAACCATCGGCCTTAACATCCGCCTGCCTTACGAGCAGATGCCCAACCGCTACGTCAGCCCGGAGCTCAACTTCGAGTTCCACTACTTCTTCATGCGCAAGTACTGGTTCGCCTATCTGGCCAAGGCCCTGGTCATTTTCCCCGGCGGCTTCGGCACCCTGGACGAGCTCTTTGAAATTCTGACCCTGGCGCAGACGGAGAAGCTGGCCAAAAAAATCCTGGTCGCCATCTATGGCACCGAGTATTGGCGGCGGGTCATTAATTTCGATGCCATGGTGGAT
>DASVBI010000540.1:0-2998 GCA_036375915.1 Terriglobales bacterium
CTGGCTCTGGACCTTGTAACCACCATCACTCCTACTCTGCTGAACGAAGTCTCCGTAGGTCCAAGTGTGACCCGCAGTAGCTGGAATGGAACCAACGGCAGTCTCTCTGTCGGAAAGAACGGCATCAACCTGCCCATGCTCTATCCGGTCCCGCCCTCTACCTCGATTCCGGATATGGGGTTCAACGGCAACAACCTGCCCTACCCGTGGTCGTATTTCGGGGCCAACCCCTGGTTTCAGGCCAACACCACCATTGACTTCAATGACAACGTCACCTGGGTAAAGAACAACCACGCCCTGAAATTCGGTCTCTTCTACCAGCGCAGCCGCAAAGACCAGATCGCCTGGGGCAATTCCAACGGCCAGTACTCCATTGACAACTGCGCCACCTCCAGCGACCCCGTCGGCTGCACCGACAACAATTCCGGCATGGCCTACGCCAGCGCGCTGCTGGGATACTTCCGCTCCTTTGACCAAAGCAGTTCGCGGCCGATTGGTTATTTCAGGTACAACCAACTGGAGTTCTACGGCCAGGACACGTGGAAGGTCACGCCGCGTTTGACCCTCGACTATGGAATGCGATTTGCCTGGATTCCCCCGCAATACGACGCCAAGAACCAGATCGCGCTCTTCAACCCTGCGTTATACGACCCCGCCACTGCGGTGAAGATTGATGCCGATGGCAATATCATTCCCGGCAGCGGGAACCTGCTGGATGGCATTGGCTACAGCAAGAACGGCACGCTTCCCAAAGGTGGGTGGAAGAGCCGCGGCATCATGCCCGAGCCACGCCTGGGATTTGCTTACGAACTGACCCAGGACCACAAAACGGTTCTGCGCGGCGGCTTTGGCACTTCGCATGACCGCGAGCAGGGGAA
This sequence comes from Terriglobales bacterium, assembly GCA_036375915.1. Classification (GTDB taxonomy): domain Bacteria; phylum Acidobacteriota; class Terriglobia; order Terriglobales; family Acidobacteriaceae; genus JAICWP01. The sequence continues at coordinate 879 of DASVBI010000540.1, forward strand.
CCTGGTGTTCAATACCGTCTTTCAAAATCCCATCAATGTTGTCACTCCGTCAGTGAACAATGGCAACATGCTGGACATTGCCAGTCTGCCTCAATCTGCGCCCGGCGTTCTGAGCGGCATCTATGGCGCCGACCAGACCGGAAAGGTGCCAGTGGTCTATAGCTACAGCCTGGGAGTGCAGCGTGAACTGGGAGCCGACACAACCCTTGATGTGGCCTATGTGGGAACCCAGGGACGCCATCTGGTGACGGCTCGCGATCTCAACGCCGTTCCGTTTGGCACAAGCTTCACCCGGGCGGCACAGAATCCGGCTAATTTCACCGGGGGCGTGGTGCCGGCGGTGGAGCCCAACCTCCCTCCGGAGTATGCCGCGGCGGGGCTGGACTTTTCGGGGCAGTACGCGTATCCCACCAATTTTCTGGTTCCCTACAAGGGATATAGTCAAATCCAGTACTACCAATTCGACGGCACCTCCAATTACAACTCGCTGCAGGTATCAGTGCAGCGGCGCTTCACCCACAAGCTGACGTTTGGCGGAGCCTACACCTGGTCGCACACTCTGACCACGGCGAACGGCGACCAGGACTTTCAGTACACCCAGTTCACGCGCGCTCTCGACTACCGGACCGCTAGCTGGGACCGGACGCATGTCGTGGCCATCAACTACGTCTATGACTTGCCGAGCCTCACCAAACACTTTGGCGGGCCGAAGTGGCTGTCCTACGTGACCGACAACTTCCAGTTGTCGGGGATAACCCAATTTATGACCGGGACTCCGGTGCCCGATTACAGCGTGAATGGAAACGACATGGCAATCTGGGTGCCGGCTAACGTTTTAACCGGCTCCGAGCAGTGGGGGGCCCTGCCGCCCGCCTTTACCGGCCTGGACAAGAACGGCAATCTTCTGCTGCCCAGGCTCGGCCTGCCCTTCACCGGGTCGCGCGGCGTGTTGCGTGATGGCGGGATGCAGAACTGGGATATGTCCATCTTTAAAAACATTCCCTTGAGCAAAGACGGAAGCCGGTATCTGCAGTTGCGCGGAGAAGCCTTCAATATCTTCAACCATCCCAACCTTGATCAGAAGGACTATGCGGCGAATCTTACGCTGCCCAGTTGCTCGGCAACGGGTTGCACGCCGATGTCCATTGCACCGGCGAATCCCACCACCTTCGGCCACTACATCTCGCAGTATTCGGGCGTTGGTGGTCCACGAGTGCTGCAACTCGCGGCCAAGTTCTACTTCTAGCAGGGATGCGCCATTGGCCCGCGGCTTCGGCCGCGGGCATCGCCGGCCGGCGGTCTGAGACCGTTCAGGGCGGGGCTGAGTCCCTGCGCTCCACAACCCCCTCCGCCGGCGCCGGAAGGGTTCGTGTCTGTTCTAGAGAAATGGTGGTTGCTACAGGAGAGTTTATGTCTACTCGACAGACCCGGCGTGATTTCCTGAAAGTGACGGGCAGCGGCTTGCTGGCGGTTGCCGGCACGGCAGCCCTGGCGGAGCGGGTTCCCGGCCAGAAGGGGGCGCGAAGCCCATCCCCCGGCGGCCCGTTATCGCTCTGGGTCACTCAGGATAGCCGGCGTTGCGCTCCTGCGCCCGCCGTCAAGTGGGAACCCGCGTTGAGGCCGGCAACCCGCGAAGCGGTGGTTCTGGACCCGGCGAAGAAGTTTCAGGAAATCCTCGGATTTGGCGCCGCTTTTACCGATTCCGCCTGCTATATGTTCAACCAGCTCTCCGCGGCACCCCGCGAAGAGCTCTTCCACCAGCTTTTCCACCCCGCCGAGATGTCTTTGAGCGTTTGCCGCACCTGCATCGGCTCCAGCGACTATGCCACCAAGCTGTACAGCTATGACGAGGGCTCGCCCGATCCTGGTTTGTCCCGTTTTTCCATCGCCCACGACCAGGAATATATCCTGCCCATGCTGCGCCAGGCCCGGGACGTGAATCCCGACTTGTTTCTCTTTTCTTCACCCTGGAGCCCGCCCGGATGGATGAAAGCCAACGGCTCCATGCTCGGCGGTTCCATGCGCCGCCAGTACATGTCTTCGTATGCCCAATATTTCCTCAAGTTTCTGCAGGGTTACAGCTCGAATGGCGTTCCCGTGCAGGCGGTGACCATCCAAAA
>DASVBI010000646.1:0-4296 GCA_036375915.1 Terriglobales bacterium
CGCGCAAGGCCTTTCAGGAGCAAACCAGCACCACCGAACGCGAGCGCTGGCTGAGCCTGCCCTACACCGGTTGCGACGGCCTGCCGCAGACCGGGCAGGCTTGGGTACGTAGCGGGCTGTTGGCCGCCACCGTGGTAATCCCCCCCAATACAGGCATGGCGGTCGAAATGTTCGTACACGCCATCAATGCCGGCGTACAGCCTCCGGAAAGCACCTTCACCGTTCCTGAGTCGTTCCCGCCGCTGGAAGCACTGGCCGGAGGACGCGGCAAATCACAAGGCTTTTCCGGATGATTCAGCAGGGTCTCCTTGAGCGGGCGGCGCATCACGGCCCCCGCAAAGGCAAAAAGCAATAATGCGAGTCCGTTTTCCCTGGCGTTTCTTGGGATTAGGTACAGGTGTTGGCGGGCGGGCTGCTGCCAATACGGCAAGAGCGTCAATCCGAAATCATTCAATCAACGATCAGCTTTTTGTGACTGTCTCGCCGGTCTTTTCGCTGGCGCTGGCTGTGGTGACAGCCGCTTTGGGCTCATCGCGCAGACCTTCCTTAAGCGCCTTGATGCCCTCGCCGATCCCCTTACCCAATTCGGGCAGTTTCTTGGGGCCGAAGACGAAAAGGGCGATCGCGAAGATCACCAGCAAGTGCATGGGTTGGAAAAGGCCTTCAAACATCTAAACCTCCGCGGGGTCAGAACCGGGTAAATACTTCAGTACACGTTACAAGAGGGCACGGCCGGAGTCAAATGAGGCCGCCTCAGCGCCGAGGGTTGGGGAGCAGTGTTTCAATTCTCTTAGCGTACAGTGGGGGAGCCGTCTCATTCTCAAAGTGAGATCACGATTAAACCTCTAGCGGAGCCTAACCCCTTTATTTCCACCAAGGGTCTTTGGCATAGGAAGTGCCAACTGCTGATGTGTGTTCGTGCCGGTCGAACCTGGCCGCCGGGCACATACCCAGCCAGGCAGCGCAGGAGAGGCAACATGGATCCCAATCGGTCATCTTGGAACCAGGAAAGCGAACAGAGCACGCAAGTCCCGCGCCGTAATGCGGCCTCGCCCGCGGAGGCACGCCGCAACGAACAAGCCAACGTGGAGCGGGCTGGGCGGCGTGTCGGCTACGGTTTGCCCTGCGCGAACTGCAAAACCTACTATGCCGCCGACCTGACGGCTTGCCCCTACTGCGGATGCCCGGACAGGATCGCCTCCAGCACCGCACCCGTCCCCGCCACCGAACTGAAGCAGGAATTGGAGAATCTGCGGGCGGAAATCGCCCAGGCGCTGGGAGAGGGGCCATTGCTCACCGGTCCCGAGGCAGCTCACACCCCGGAGGAACGTGAGCGCTTCCTCAAGCAGTACAAGTCGCAGCTATACGCCAGCCACACGCAAATCAATCCCGCCACTGCATTCCGCTGCACCCTGGAACGGAACCATCGCCAGGGCAACGAGGCGGCGGCCATCTGCAAGAGCTGCTACAACCAGGCTGCGGAGCGCATGGAGCAACTGGAAGCCGCGCTTTGCATGGATATTCGCGAGGCGGCTCAGCTCATCTATGAAGCGGTGTGGTCGGACCCCTCTCCTTCCGATCCCAGCCGCACTTATCAAAATGCAGCCCAGGCGGTGCTCGGCGAACTACGCCGGCGCGCCGGCATGAGCATGATGTTCGGCGCTGTGCCGCCCTATACCCATTGAGAGGCCAAGTCCGGGAGTCACGCTGAGTGCCTTAAGGTCAGAAGCATCTCGTGTGCGGCGCCAAAGCGCAAGGTTCTTCGACCCGCGGTCTTTCATTTCGCTCAACTCACGCTCGCTCAGGATGACAGTCCGTTATTGCTTTGTCTGCTGCGCGTAGACAGCGCGCGCATCGGACAGCAGCTTCACTACGTGTTCCTTTTCCGCAGCGGACCGCCAATCAGGATAGTTGTTTGCTGCCTGCGATAGGCGGTCAATCCATGCCACAAAGTAAGCGGCATCTTTGGCCGATCTCACTGGCTCGCCGCCAACGCTGATGTAAATCGGGCTGGTGGTGGCGTAGGGATACAGATCGAGCACGGGTAGCTCGGCCTTCTTATTCCAGGCCCGCAGAATGCACCAGCCGCTTTTGGAGATGGGCAGAGTGCCCTGCGCGTCGGCGGTTTCATGGTGCCCGGAGAGCGCAATTTCGCGCACCACGCTGCCATTGCACAGCACCTGCAGGTGATCCACGGGCACGATGGAGCGCAGCGCGGCGGCGAACTTCACCTGGTTGCTTCCGGCGGGCAGTTTCAATTCACCACCAATGGGTTGGTCACCCAGCGAAAACCGCAGCAACGGACCATTGGTGGCGAAGGTGTGGCCATGGCGCAGGGAACTCAGGAACTGATGGATGTCACTCCTCCCTGCCTGTACCTGCGCGTATACCCGGTTCAGGCCCACGGGGCCGCGCAGGGACGCAAAGTTTGCCATGGCGTCCGTACCCGCGCCGGTGGGGATGTGGAAGCCACAGTTCAAGAGCTTGTACCACACCGCGGCGGTGGACTTATGGTCGCTGAAGCCGAGAATCTCCATGTAGTCCACCTTGCCCAGCGCCACATCCACGGGCAGTTCGTCGGTAAGAGGCGCCGGGTTGGCGGGATCGGGGAAAGTATCGAAGGGATGCACGTAACCCACCAGCGCCCCTTGCGCGTGCGCCAGGTCGGCGATGTCGGCATTGGTGGGGTAAAGGCTGGCCGCCGCCGTGTTGGGATAGGCGGCATAACCGGGAAGCAGAAAATTGTGCGTCAGGTTGAGCAGGCCCAGGTGGCCCCAGTAGCTGGTGTGGAATTCCTGGCTTTGCATCAGCAGCATGTCCGGCTTAGAGGCGGGGTCAGGGCCGGCCCGGAAGTAGGCAATATCTGGAATACGCACTTCCTTGTTGACCACCAGATCCTCGATGATGCCCAGGTTCTCGGCCTCACCCTGCTCTACCAGGTGTTGGGGACGGTTGCGGTAGGTGCCTGCGTAATTCATGTGCACGTGCAGGTCGGCGCTGACCCAGCGCGAATTTCCAGTAGAGCTGTTGCTCGATGCGTTTTTGCGCGCACTCATGCGTAATCCTGGCGTATCCGACCACTTATTAATGGCCTGCAGGTGAATGGTGATGCCACCCCGCCCGTTGGGCGCCATGCTGACGTCCTGCTTTTCCACTTTGTACTCGAAGCCCTTCATCACCTCCACCGAGACCGCGCCCGCAGGAACGGCCAATTCGCAGCGGCCCATGGTGTGGAAGTAGTGGGCCTCGAAGGCCTGCTTCGCCGGATCGAAGCTGTCATCGGCGTGCATCCAGGCATTATCGGGCGCATAGGCGCGCTGGTCGGAGCCGATCACGAACACGCGCGCGGCAGTGGGCTTTCCCGATGGACTGAGCACAGTGATGCTCAGCAGACCCATCGGCCTGAGATAACGGCGCTGCCTGATGAGCAGTTGACGCTGCGCCCCGCCAAAAGCATCCTCGACCCAGAGAGAAGTGTTGCCTCCCCGGTTAGAGATGAACGCAATGTGCTTTCCATCCGGCGACCAGCGCGGCGCGCTATTGTCGTACTCGCCATAACTGAGCGGGAAGGCGTCGCCGCCGTTGGCGGGAATCACCCAGAGCTGATTCCACTGACGGCCCAGATATGAGCTGTAAACCAGGCGGGTGCCGTCGGGCGACCAGTCCGGACGCCCCTTCCAGGTGGTTTCCTCGTAATGGATTTCACGCGCCTCGGCGCCCGGTTCCGCCTTCATGCGCCAGAAGCCGCCGGAGCCATAGATGTGGCCGCGATTGGAAATGAAGACCAGCTCGCTGCCGTCCGGCGACCATGCGGGGCTGATTTCAGTGTCAAACTGGCTGTAATAGTACCGGGGGAGGGAGCTGCGGGTCTCGCCGGTGAGCCGTTGCGCATTGCTGAGTGTTCCGTTGCTGAAATTGCCGGCAAAAATATGGAAGCGGCCATTGTAGGCGGTGCTGACGAACACAATACGTTTGCCGTCAGGTGAGAAGCGCGGTTCCACGTTGACATTGCCGCCGGAGGTCAATTGGCTGGATTTTCCGGTCTGTAGATCAAGGGCGTGCAGTTCGAGTGCATCTTTGTAGTAGGTCGCGTACACAACCCAGCGCCCGTCGTGCGACCAGTCCGGTTGATAGTCATACCCGGGCCCGGCGGTCAGTTGTACGGCTGTTGCCGAGCCCAGCCGCTGACGCCACAGCGAGCCTGCCATCGAATAGACAACCTCCTTCGAATCTGGCGACCAGGCCACCGCACTTGGCCCAGTAGTCAGTTGCGGCAGGTACATCTCCCGGTAGTAG
>DASVBI010000544.1:0-12527 GCA_036375915.1 Terriglobales bacterium
GCCTCCGCCCCCGCCGCCACCGCCTCCGCCTCCGCCCAAGCGCGGACGCGCGGCCAAGGCAGCGGCTCAAGCCCAGGCGGCAGCAGCTGCGCAAGCGGCGGCTGCGCCCGCAGTTGCCGGCGCGCCCGCAGGCAAGAAGCGCAAGGGCAAAGCAGGGGAAGCGGGGTCGCCGGCCGTGGCCGCGCCCACTCCGAAGCCCGCTGCCGCGGCCGCGCCCGCGACAAAAGCCGGCGCGCCACCAGTCAAAGCCGCAGCGCCTGCCTCCGCTGCCAAGGCCAATCCCTCGCCCAATGCCGCCAAGCCGGCTCCGCCCAAGCCCGCCGAGCCCAAAGCCAAAGCCAAGGCTAAGCCGCAGCCCCCCGCCAAGAAAGCCGCGGGGAAAAAGAGGAAGTAGGGAGTCAGGAGTAAGCTCTCTCATCCTGAACCTCGGATGCGCCATAAAGGTGCGCATCCGAGGGAAGGACCCTGCAATCTTCACCCCTCTCCTGCCGCACCAGGGAATTCTCTGCCTCCCTTACCTATTTTGGTGTGACCTTGAGCGAGCGGACGCCGTCCGCTCTCGTTTAACAATGACAGCCACAATTTGGATTTGAGAAGGGCGTGCGGCCTGCGGCTCAGGAGCGAAAGAAGCGCTCGATCTGGGGCCAGTAAGCGCGGACCACCGTCTCGGTACGCAGATGGCCGCCGCGACGGAGGAGGCGCAGTTTGATTCCCGCGGCGGCGGCAAACCGGCTCACCGAACGCCAGGGAATGTAGGGGTCGTCCTGGGCATGGAACATCAGAATTTTTGAGGGCGTAAATTCCTTGAGGTGGTGTGCGGGATTGAAGAAGACGCCGGAACGCAGCTTGTTCCAGTTGCGCGCGCTCAGGCGGTAGCCGTTGCCGAAAGCCTGGCGGATGTAAGCGGCGTAGCTCGCGTTGGAGGTCTCCTTTTTCTGCTCCCGGGGCAGGATGCTCCAGTCCACGACCGGGCAGTTAGCAATCACCTTTGTGACGCGCCGGTCGAGCGAGGCCAGCAGGGCTGCGGCACCGCCGAAGCTGCCGCCGATGACGAAAATTTCATCAGGCGAGAGGCGGAACCTGCGGCCGAAAGCGAGTTCGCGCACGCCGCGAGGAAGCTCGTCAATGATGTCGCTGAGGTCCTGCTGTGGTGGCCGTTGCAGGAACTGGCCGCCGCTTTCCCAGGCCCCGCGCCAGCGGGGATAGAAAACCCAGTACCCTTTCCGGGAAAGGAATTCCACCAAGGGTTGTTTGCGGGGAATCGAGGGCATGCCGTCGCAAAGGAGAATGACGCGCTGAGTTTTGCGGGGGCGGGCAGGAGGCAGAAATTCGGCGACGATTTCCTTCTTGAAGCGGGTGCGAAACATGAGGGAAGTATAGGGCAGAGGCGAGCTGCGCTCCGCCCGGACAGCCGAGGGCGGCTGTCCCCACAAAGTCAAAGTCAAAGTCAAAAGCAAGTCAAAAGCAAAAGCCTCGGGCTAAGGCCCGCGCCACACGCACCTGTCCCACGTGAACCACGCCGTTGGTACAATGCTCCCGCTATAACGCAGGCGAGGAGAACAGATGCCGAGGAAACCTTCGCCCTTCTTCGCTGTTTTGCTGAGCGCGACCAGGCGCACGGTCCTGGTAATCCTGAGTACGATTCTGATCATGACGACGGCAGCCGTGGCGCAAGAGGCGGCGCCGCCTCCGCCGCCCATCCTGCTGGGCACGGCCTGGTATCCGGAACAATGGCCGGAGTCGCGCTGGGATGCGGACCTCGCGCTCATGCAGCAAGCCGGCATCCACATGGTGCGGGTGGGCGAGTTTGCCTGGAGCCGCATGGAGCCGAGCGAGGGTCAGTATGATTTCGACTGGCTGGAGCGGGCCATCGCGGCGGCGGCGAAGCACGGCATCTACACCGTGCTGGGAACGCCCACGGCCGCCCCTCCAGCATGGCTCACGCAGAAGTATCCAGAGACGCTGCGGGTGGATGAGGAAGGGCACCGCGCCGAGCACGGCAACCGGCAGCAGTTCAATTTCGCCAACGCCAAATACCGCGTACTGGCGCGCGACATTGCCGAGCGCATGGCCAAACGCTTCGGCCATAACCCGTACGTGATGGGCTGGCAGATTGATAACGAGTACGGCGAGGTCTCGTTCGATCCGGATACAAAGGCGCAGTTCCAGCAATGGCTGAAGGCACGCTACGGGACGCTGGACAACCTGAACGAACGCTGGACCACCGCCTACTGGAGCGAGACTTATTCCGACTGGAACCAGATTCCCATCCAGATCAAGTACGGCAATCCCGGGCTGCTGCTGAGCTGGATGAGGTTTGTCAGCGACACCTGGCGCAGCTACCAGAAAAACCAGCTGGAGGCGATTCGCGCCAATGCCGACTCACGGCAGTTCATCACCACCAACACCATGGGCTGGTATGACGGCTTCGACCATTACACGGTGGAGCAGGACCTGGACCTGGCGGCCTGGGACGACTATGTGGGCGAAGGGCATTTGAATCCGGCAAGCAATGGGGCGGCGCACGACCTGACGCGCGGCTTCCTGCGCAAGAACTTCTGGGTAATGGAGACGCAGCCCGGGTCCGTCAACTGGGCGCCCATCAACAACTCGCTGGACAAGGGCGAAGTGCGGGCCATGGCGTGGCACGACGTGGGACACGGCGCCGACGCGGTGAGCTACTGGCAGTGGCGCAGCGATCTGAACGGGCAGGAGGAATATCACGGCACGCTGGTGGGGCCGGACGGCACGCCGGTTCCTCTGTATTCGGAAGTGGAACAGATAGGCCGGGAGTTCGCTAAGGCCGGGCCGGCGCTGGCCGGGACCACGCCCAAGTCGGAGGTGGCGATCCTGCATTCCTACGACAGCCGCTGGGCCATTAACTGGCAGCGGCACAACGACAAATATGACCCGGTAAAGGAAATCATCAGCTACTACGGGCCGCTGCGGGCGATCAGCCAATCCATTGACATGGTTCCGCCCACGGCCCCGCTCACCCAGTACAAGCTGGTAGTGGCGCCGGGGCTGAACGTGCTATCGGATGCGGCGGCGCAAAATCTGATCGCGTATGTGCGCCAGGGCGGGCACCTGGTGCTGGGGCAGCGCTCGGGCATGAAGAATGACGACAACGGGCTGCAGACGGAGCGCCAGCCTGGCCCGCTGGCGCCGCTGCTCGGCGGCCGCGTGGAGCAGTATTACGCGCTGCTGAAGCCGGTGCCGGTGGCGGGGAACTGGGGCTCAGGCCAGGACGAGCTCTGGGCCGAACTGCTCAGCGCCCAGAGCCCGGATGTGCAGGTGCTGGAGCGCTATGGCAAAAGCAACGGATGGCTGGACGGACAGCCTGCCGCCATTACCCGCAAAGTGGGCAAGGGGCGGATTACGTATATCGGCATCTGGCCGGATGAGCGCCTGATGCCCGCAATTGCCAAGTGGATGACGGAGGTGAGCGGAGTGAAGCCGGCGCTGGGTCCGGTGCCGGAGGGCGTGGAGGTTGACCCGCGCTATGGGGCGCACGGGGTGGTTTACATCCTGGTGAACTTTTCCAAATCGCAGCAGAAGGTGACGCTGCCCGCCACCATGCAGGATGTTTTGAACGGAGGGAGCAAAAGTTCGGTGACATTGCCGGTGTACGGGGTGGCGGTGCTCTCGGAGCCGAGGGGCCGGTGAGCTCTCCCACTCAAGCCAAAGGCGGGCCTGAGTGGGGCACCCGGCAGTTGAAAAGCAGGTGCTTCGCTGCGCTCAGCATTACAACTTCCAAATAAGCTCAGCACGACAACTTGAAAGTAACAGCAGCTTTCAGAAAGGTGCCATCGCGACGTAGTAGACGCCGGCGAGGTTGCGCGATGCTGTCAAGGCGCTGCATGGTCCAGCTCTGGAGTTTCTGTTGTGCACAAAACTCATGAATGGGGCGAGGCATCGTAGAGAGAAAGTCGCGAAGGAGAGTCCCACCTCATGAGTTCCCAGTTTGCTGATTTCCCCTTCTTGAGAACCCGCAGACACGTCAACCAGAGAAAAAGAGTTTCCAAGGCTCTGCGAATTCCCATGATCGCGGGCGGAGCTACGCTGGCAGCTCTGGGCATCAAGCGCCGCTCGTTGTTGGGAGCGGGCATGGCGGCCGGCGGGGGCGTGCTGATTTACCGCGGCATCACCGCCAAGGGCGCTTGGCCGTCCACGCTGATCTGTGTGCGCAAGTCCGTCACCATTGCTAAGCCAGCCGAGGAGCTTTATCGCTTCTGGCGAGAGTTCGAAAACCTGCCGCGCTTCATGCGCCACCTGCAGTCGGTGCGCAGCAGCGGCGGGAAACTGCAGTGGGTGAGTAGCGGCCCAATGGGTAAGAACTTCAGCTGGGAGGCCGAAATTGTGGAGGAGCGAGAGGACGAGCTCATTTCCTGGCGGTCGCTGCCTGGTTCGCAGATTGAAAATCAGGGCGTCGTGCGCTTCCAGGCGACTCCCGGGGACCGGGGCACGGAGGTGCGAGTCGAGCTTCTCTACCGGCCGCCTGCGGGGCGAGTGGGCGCGGCTTTTGCCATGCTCTTCGGGGAAGAACCGGAGCAGCAGATCCGGGAAGACCTGCGCCGCTTTAAGGAGATGATGGAAGCCGGCGAAATCCCCGCCACCGATGGGCAGCCACACGGCCGCCGCTCCAAGGTCACCACCCTCCTGAAGTCGGTGAGCAGCTTTGGCCGCAGCGATGAAGAGATGAAAGCGCAGCGCGTGGTCAGCTGACACGCCGCAATTTCAAGTTCCGGAGACGAGAGACATGAAAGCTCTATGCTGGTACGGCAAGGAAGATGTGCGAGTCGAGACGGTACCCGACCCGAAAATTCTTAATCCTCACGACGCAGTCATCGAAATTACCCGTACCGCGATCTGCGGTTCTGACCTGCACCTTTACGACGGCTTTATTCCCACCATGGAAGCCGGCGACATACTGGGGCATGAGTTCATGGGCGAGGTGGTGGATACGGGCCAGGAGGTGAAAAAAGTGAAGCGCGGCGACAAGGTGGTGGTGCCCTTCACCATCGCCTGCGGGCAGTGCTTCTTCTGCCAACGCGGGTTGTGGTCTGCCTGCGACAACACCAATCCCAACGCCTGGATGATGGAGAAGATGTACGGCTATTCCGGTTCCGGCCTGTTCGGCTACTCGCATATGATGGGCGGCTACGCCGGCGGCCAGGCGCAGTACGTGCGCGTGCCCTTCGCCGACGTGGGCCCGCTGAAGATTCCCGACGGGGTACCCGATGACAAGGTGCTCTTCCTTTCCGATATTTTCCCCACCGGCTATATGGCAGCGGAAAATTGCGACATTAAATCCGGCGACGTGATCGCCATCTGGGGTTGCGGCCCGGTGGGGCAGTTCGCCATTCGCAGCGCGCTGTTGCTGGGTGCGGCGAAAGTGATTGCCATTGACCGTTTCCCCGAGCGCCTGCAGCTGGCGGAACGCGGAGGGGCCGAAACTCTCGACTACTCGCGCTGCGACGACGTGGTGGAAGAGTTGAAATTCCGCACCGGCGGCCGCGGACCGGACGCCTGCATTGACGCCGTGGGTATGGAAGCGCACGCCGCCAGCATCAGCGGCCTGTACGACGAAATCGAAACCCGGCTGATGCTGGAGACCGACCGTCCCATGGTTCTGCGCCAGGCTATCCAGGCTTGCCGCAAAGGCGGCACAGTCTCCATTCCCGGGGTCTATGCTGGTTTTATCAACAAGCTGAACTTTGGCGCGGCCTTTGCCAAAGGCCTGACCTTTAAGATGGGGCAGACCAACATGCATAAGTACATGCAGCCGTTGCTGCAGAAGATCATGGACGGGGCCATTGATCCCAGCGAGGTGATCAGCCATCGCGTGGGATTGCGGGATGCGCCGCGCATGTACAAGGTGTTTCGCGACAAGCAGGACCATTGCACCAAGGTGGTTCTCGATCCCAGAGCAGCGTGATCGTCTGGCAGGGAAGCACTCAGGGTTGCGGGTTGCCGCGGCTGCTTCCCGAGCCCACGGTTTCGGCATACGCTTGCTGGTAGATGTGTTGATCGCGATCGGAGAAGGTTACGACCTCGATGAGGTCAAACGCGCCCGGGCGCTGGCTGATGAACTCGCGGATAGCTTTCAGCGCGATGCGGCTGGCCTCTATGAGGGGGTAGCCGTAGGCGCCGGTAGAGATGGAAGGAAAGGCGATGCTTTTGCAGCCGTGCTGGGCTGCAAGGGCGAGAGACTGGCGATAGCAGCTGGCCAGCAGCTCGGCTTCGCGTCCCTGTTCCTCTGCGTAAACCGGGCCGACGGTATGGATCACGTGCCGGGCGGGAAGGCGATAGCCGCGGGTGATTTTGGCTTCGCCAGTACGGCAGCCGCGCAGCTTCCTGCATTCCTCGAGTAGCTCGGGCCCGGCGGCGCGATGGATGGCGCCGTCCACGCCGCCTCCGCCGAGAAGAGTGCTGTTGGCGGCGTTCACGATCGCGTCCACCTGCCGCCGGGTGATGTCATCGCGCAGGATGTTGATCTGGGTCATAAGCGGCCCACCACAATTTTACAAGCAGGTCCTTCGCTGCGCTCAGGATGACAAAGCAGAATGCGCCGGTCTGCGATCCAGAGCCTGGGCGGCCATGTCCACGATGGTGCGGCCGATGGGAATGGAGGCGGTGGCGGCGGGCGAGGGAACGTTGCAGACGTGCAGCATGCGCGCGCTCTGCATAAAGTAAAAATCATCCATCAGGCTTCCGTCGGAGCGTACCGCCTGGGCGCGCACGCCGGCGCCGCCCGGGTTCAGGTCTTCCTCTCTGATCTCCGGCAGCAGCTTCTGCAGGGAGCGGGTGAACTCCTGTTTGCTGAGCGACCGGTAGAATTCATCAATTCCGGTGCGCCACTGCTTCCTGCCCATGCGCCAGAAGCCAGGGAAGGCGAGCATAGTGAGAATATCGGCGGCATTGGTGTCGCTGCGGCGGTAGCCCTCGCGGCTGAAGGCCAGCACCGCGTTGGGGCCGCATTCCACGCCACCGTGCACGTGGCGGGTAAAGTGCACGCCCAGGAAGGGCAGAGCCGGGTCGGGCACGGGATAAATCAAGCCGCGCACCAGATTTTGCCGCGCGGGCGCCAGCTCGTAATACTCGCCGCGAAAAGGAAGGATGATGACCTGAGGGCGCTCGCCGGCCAGGCGCACAATGCGATCGCTGTGCAGGCCGGCGCAGTTGATGACGTAGGCGGCCCCGAAGGTTCCCCGCGTGGTCTCCAGCACGGTCTCGCGGCCGCGATGGACAATGCCGGTCACCTTGGCCCCGGTGAAGAGCTGTCCGCCGCTGGAGGCGACGATCTCGGCATACTTGCGGCACACCGCCGGATAGTCTGTGATGCCGGTGCCGGGGACGTGCAGGGCGCGAATGCCGGCGCTGTGCGGCTCCAGTTCGCGCAGTTGTTCCGGCCCCAGTTCCTGGACTCCTTGCAGGCCGTTGGCGTCTGCCCGGCGGCGCAGTTCCTCCAGGCGCGGCAGTTCCGCCTCTTCGGCGGCCACAATCACCTTGCCGCAGAGCTCGAAGGCGAGGGCGTGGCGGCGGCAAAACTCCACCATGGCGGCGGCGCCCTCCACGCACAGGCGCGCCTTCAGCGAGCCGGGCTTGTAGTAAATGCCGGAATGGATGACGCCGCTGTTGTGGCCGCTCTGGTGGCGGGCGATTTCGGGCTCTTTTTCCAGCACTGCCAGGCGCAACTGGGGGAAGCGGCTGATGGCTTCCATGGCGGTGGACAGGCCGACAATTCCTCCCCCGATCACCAGAACGTCAAAGCTGTGCTGCGGCATATGCTCGAAGCGACGATTATCGCAGCAAGCGCGGGAAGAGCGGAACCGCGTCTTACTGCACGATCAGGGTCAGGTCCGTGGAATGGCTGACCGCGCCCGAGGTGGCGGTTACGGTGAGGGTGTAGGTGCCGACAGGCGTGGCGGTGTCGGGCGGAGGCACAATAGGCGGAGAGCCGCCGCCATTGCCACCACCGCAGGAGCAAAGCAGTGCCAGTCCAAACCATGCCCCCAGCACAAGGCTGAGCAGGATTTGCCGGCCATGTCTGTCACCCGAGGTGAAGACGAAGCCGGCAAGCATGGGCAGGAATATCGCTGGCCACCAGAAGGCGCCGCCGCGCCGCGCGGGGATGGCAGCTACTACGGTGCTGGTAAAAACTTTCAGCGTCACCGTCGTGGTGGCCGGGCCCGGGGTCACCACGGAAGGCGTGAAGGAGTATGAAGAATTGCGTGGCAGGCCGGTGCAGGCAAATGTAATTGGTGCGGTAAAGGCGCCGCCAAGAGACGAAACCTGCAGGGTGTAGGCTGCGGTACCTCCCTGTTGGACGGTGGTGGTGGCGTGCGGCAAGTTGACAACGAAATCGGGCAGTACGGTGAGGCCGAGAAAACTTACGTGCGCGGGGCTGCCGGAAACGTCGTGGGCATTCAGGCTGAGGGTATAACTGCCGGCGGTGGCTGTGGGCGGCACCTTCAACGTCAGGGTCACATCATTGCTGCTTACGTTCCTCAGGTACACGGTACTGGAACTCAGGCTGCATTCGGCGCCCGCCAGGGTGCTGGTGCCACAACTCACCAGCACTGTGCCCTGGTAGCTGTTGACGGCAGTCAGCGTGAGGCGGGCGGTGAGGGTATCTCCGGGGTGAGCCGTCAGCGTGGGTGGCGTGGACCTGAGTTCGAAATCCGGCTCGTTCTTTACCGTGAGGGTCAAGGTCTTCGTTTTTGGCGCCGGGGCTCCCGCGGCAGCCGCTGAGACAGTTACGGAGACGGTGGTGTTCGGGGTGTTGGGCGAGGTTGAAATGGTCAGGGTGACGGTGCTGGAGCCGGCTCCGGTAAATGCGACCGCGCCCGAGGGATAGAAATTGCAACTTGCTCCGCTGGGCAATCCATTGCAGCCGAGGTTAATTGCCCCTGTGAATGACCCTTGGGCGGTTACTACCAGGTCTACCGGTTGGGTGCTGGCGCCATTGTTGGCGCTCAGCGACACGGGAAGGGGAGTTCCCGGCGCGAAGTCCAGGCCGAAGTCCACCACCCGCAGGCTGGCCGCCGTGCGATGCGCGGTCGAGCCCTGGTCCGTACCCGTAGCCAGGATGTTGAAGCTGAAGTCGCGTACGGACGCGTGGCGAGCGCTGACGGTATAGGAAGTGCCGCCGCGCGTGGGGGTAACCGTCTCTCCCGAGCACACATCGGGCAACGCGTTTCCCTCGCAGGAGAGGCTTACCGGGCTGCTGTAGCCGTAGAGCGCGGTGAGTTCGCCGCTGAAGCCGCCTGCCTGGCCGGAGAAGAGGGTGAGCACTGGGTTGCTCAGCGAGATGTTGTAGTCGGGGCCAGGCGAGGAGAGCACCAATTCCCAGGCGCCGCGCCCGTAGGTGGCGGCGCGCAGCAGCTTAAGTGTTCCGGATTTGAACATGGCCAGCGCGGTCACCGGCACATTGGGGAGCAGTTTCCCGCCGCTGGAGGGGCCGACCTGCTCCCAGTTCGCATTGGGGCCGCTGATTCTGGCGGAAAGAACGCCCACATCGGTGCCGGCGTAAAGCAACTGGTGGTCATCGGGATCAACAAGGAGCGAATCGGCGGGCGCATCGGGCAGGTCGCCGGTGACATCCGTCCAACTCAGGCCGGCGTCGGTCGTCTTCCATACATGAGGAACGCCGAAGCCCATGACGGCGGCGTAGGCGGTGTTGCCGCTGCTGTCAGCGGAATCGAGCGCCAGGCTGGAAATGGGGTAGCCCGTTTCGGAGGGAGTTGCCTCATACCAGCCGTCGGGTCCGGCGGCTGCATTGGTGGTGACGAAAATTTTGCCCGCCGCGGTGCCGGCGTAGATAACGGGTGAGCCGCCGGCTGCCGGGGTTCCACCGGCGGCCAGGGAGGAAATCAGGTTGTCTTCCGCGCCGCTGCAGGGGGTGTCGGAGCCGGTATCGAAGTTGTAGCTGAGCGCGGCAAAGGCGCTGCCGTCGTTGTTGCCGCGCCACACCCGGCAGGTGCCGACCAGCATGCGGCTGCTGGCCTGCGGGTCGAGCACATAGGGGGCAACGAAATTGCCCGCGTCCCCTTGCAGGGTGCCGCTGCTGACCACCACCTGGAAGTCCTGGGCCAGACAATCAATTCCCTGCCCGCAACTCTGGATGGTTACGCCCGCATGGGCGGTGAACCACCGGCTGGTGCTGCCGGGATTAATGGCCGTGCGGCCGCCTTCCCCCCGGTTGACGGCGACCCAGGTGGTGCCGTTGTCGCCGGAGTGGCTGAGGTCGGTGGCGGCAGAGCCGTTTTCCTGCGCGCCCGCCAGCAGAGTGCCCGCCTGCGCCGGATGCTGGGAAAGCGAGAGCAGGGAAGTGAGGGAGCCCAGGGTGGCGTTGAGGCTGTCGAAGGGGTTGGGGGCCTGGCCGCACGTTCCCGAATTGAGTTCGTAGCCGTCGAGGGCGCGGTAGACGCCGCCATCGTTGCCGAAATATATGACCGACTTGCCGTTGTTCGCAATCTGGAAGGCGATAGCGTGCTGGTTGGGGTGCACGTGGGAGAGCGAGCCCGCCGGCACGCAACCATAAACATGGGTGAGATTGATAAAAGGAGCAGCGCTGCAGGCCGGGTTGCCGCCGCTGATGGTGCAGCGGTAAATGTTGGTGGCGCCGGCGTAGAGGTCGGTGGCGCTGGCGCCATTGGGGACGGCGGCCAGTTCCAGGCTGTACCAGCCCTGCTGGGCGGCGCCGCAGCCGTCAAAGTCGCCGCAATTCTCGATTCCGCTGGTGGAAATTGCCGTCCAGGTGGCGCCAGCATCGGTGGACTTCCAGATTCCCTGGTCGGCGAATTCGGCGGCGCTCAGGTCGCCCGAAATGTACCAGACGTACATTTCATTTTTGCCGGGGCGGACGGCGATTTCGCCACGCAGGATCGGGCAAGTAGAAGCTCCGCCGGCCGGACATGCCGCGGTACTGAGCACGCTGCCCCCGGGCTGGCTGGCAAGGCGGGTCCAGTTGGCTCCGTCACTGGAGCTGTAGATACCGTGCCAGGCGACGGCGGCGAAGAATTTTCTGGCGGCGGAGTTATAGGCAACATCGGTAATGCTGCTCGGGGTTGTAGTGACAGTTCCGTCTTTGACCACGGCGGAATGCCAGTTCACGCCGGAGTCGGTGGAGTAGTACAAGCCCTGCCCGGAGTTGGCGCTGCCGGGATAGAAAGTGAAGTTGCTGGCCCCGGCCGCAACCAGGCTGGGCTGATCGCTAGAGAAAACAATCCTGCTGAACCCCAGGCCGGCAAAGAGAGTCTGATTGCTATCGGTTCCGGAGATCAGGCTCCAGTGAGCGCCTCCGTCTCGGGAGCGCAGAATTCCCAAGCCATAGTAGGAATCCAGAGCCAGGTTGGCCTCGCCGGTGCCGACCAGGATGACCTGACTGTTGTTGGGCTGCACCGCGAGGGCGCCGGTGGAGAGTGTGGCTTCGCGATCGGTGAGCGGAGTCCAGGCGACCGCGGCTGGATCTTCGGCGGCGGCGTTGGTGGACTTCCACACCCCGCCGTAGGCGCCGCCGATATAGAGGGTATTGCCGGTGGGATCGCCGGGATCAACCGCCACGGCAGTCACTCGTCCCGTCACCGGCCCGTAATCCTGCTCGCCCAGGCTGCCGCTGGCGTTGGAGAGCAGGGGCGCGGGACCCAGAGGCGCCCAGGGGCTCTCGTTTTCCGACGACGACGAGACGGCATAGGCGGACGCCGTTTTATGCTGCAGGTTAGCCTTCTGCTGGTAGGCCCGTTGGAGCAGCGTGGCAGCGGTGTTGCCAGCAACTTTGCCCTGCGGAAGACGGCCGCGGCGGAACATCAGTTCGCGTCTTAGTTGGTCGTGGGGCCCGCTGCGCTGAACCGGGGCAGGAGAGAGTTGTGCAGATGCGAAAGGGCCAGTCATCTCCGACAGCAGGAGGATGAAGACCGCCTGGCGCACGAAGACGCGCACGAACCAGCCCACGGGGGCAGAGCGCAACATAAGCGCTCCTTTGGGTCTGATTTCAGTTGGTGCTAAGAAAAGTATCGTGAGCCTGAAACGGGGCAGTCAATCAAATAACGATCAGCCTTGGCCCTGCCTGTCCCATTCCGGATACAATCACAAGTTCCTGTGATAACCGCCATCCGAGCCGCGTCCCTTGCCGTGCTGCTGGCTGTGGTCTGCGTGTTCGCCCCCGTTGCTTCTGCCGGCGAGCTCACGGTGGCGGCGGCTGCCGACCTGAGCCTGGCCCTGCAGCCCATGGTGAAGAATTTCCAGCGCCAGACCGGCAACACAGTGCGCCTGTCGTTTGGTTCCTCGGGAGATTTTTTCAACCAGATTCAGAACGGCGCGCCTTACGACGTGTTTCTTTCCGCCGACCTCGGCTACCCGCAAAAGCTTGCGACACTGGGAGTCGCCGACCGCAGCTCCCTGCGCACCTATGCCGTGGGGCGCCTGGTGTTGTGGGTGGCGAACAGTTCCAAGCTCGATCTGGACCGCCAGGGCATGCAGGCGCTGACGGATGCTTCGGTGCAGAAGATTGCCATCGCCAACCC
>DASVBI010000447.1:0-5453 GCA_036375915.1 Terriglobales bacterium
TTCCAGGCGTTCTTCCTTGGTGAGTTGCTGCGAAGGCTGGGGAGTCTGCGGCTTGCTCTTGGCCCAGACGTTGGCCAGCAGGAGGGGCACAATGAGCAGCAGAGCCGCGCTACGCCGGGCAACCATGAAGAACCACTCCCCAATCCGTCTGATGCGATTATAGACCCGGAGATGCCGGGAGGAGCGCCTAAACTAAGCCCCGCGCATGCTGGAAACGGTGAGCCCTTCGCGGGCGACATGGAAAGGCAGCACCCGGCCCCCGCTGGCCCTTAAAGCTTCCGCCACCCGCTCTTTCGCTCCCTTTTCCACGTAGAAGACCACGCAACCGCCTCCGCCCGCGCCGCATACCTTGGCGGCGATTCCCCCGCTGCGCAGGGCGGCCGCAATCAGCTTTTCAATCAGCGGGGTGGAAATACCCGGGGCATTGGTGCGCCGCAGCCTCCACTCCTCCGCCAGCAACCGGCCCACTTCCCCCCAGTCGGGACGGGCCAGCGCCGCGCGCATGGCGCAGGCGATCTCGGTGATGCGGGCGAAGTTGCGGAACACCCTGCGTTCGCCATCAATGTGCGATTTGAATACCTCCCAGTTGTTGATGCCGGACTGCCGCGGCGCTCCCGTGTACGCCAGCACAAAGCGGGCCTCGATCTCCTCGGGAGGAACCGGAATGGCGCAGCGGTGGATGCCGTCGGGCGCCAGTTCAATGGCGCTCACGCCACCATACAGGGCGGGGTAGTAATCCTGGCATCCGGTGGGAACATTGATAAGCTGCGCTTCCACGTTCTGCGCCAGCACTCGCATTTCTTCGCGCGACAGCTTGCGCCCGGTGAAGCGGGCCAGGGCCGCGGTGGTGGCAATCATCAGCGCCGAGGAGCCGGCGATGCCCGCGCCTGCCGGCGATTCCGAGTTGGTCTCGATGGCCAGGCCTCCCTCCGGCTGGAAGAAGCTCACCAGCCGCGCCGCCAGTGGGTGGCGGTACTTCCGGGCGCAGCACAGTTCGTCGAGGGTGGAAAAGCGCTCCTCCCGCCGCCCATCCAGAGAGCGCAGGTGAATCTCTTTACCGCGCAGCGGGGTGATGCGGCAGGTGGTCAGAATGCTGACCGCGAAGTTCACAGTGACCGCGCCCGGATGGAACAGATAAAGGGGCCACAGGTCCATGGTGCTGCCCGCCAGGTCGGCGCGGCACGGCGCCTGCGCCAGAATGCCGGCTAACTCACGTTTGCGGTCCACCGCTTTCGCTTTCACAGTTACGTCCTTGGCCACGCCCACGGCTGTATTCGGCACCATGCAACCTCACTTCAGGAATTGAGCAGTCCCCTGCACGCCGGACCCTGCGCTTTTAAATTATTGGACCTCCGCGCCGGCCGCCAGTACCTCCTGCACTACCGCATCCACATCCGCGTCGCTGGTGCGGTGGTTCACGAAACAGGCGCGCAGCGCGAACTTGCCGCGAATAGATGCGTTCGAAAGGTACACCCGGCCGCGCTCGATCACCCGCCTCAGAGTAGCCCGGTTAAGCTGGTCCAGTTTGCCCTCATCCCGGGCTGCTCCGCGATAGCGGAAGCACACGGCGCTGAGCTCCACCGGAGCCACTCGCTCGAGACGCTCGTCGGCGTCAACGGCTGCGGCCAGCCGCTGCGCGTGGCCCAGGTCTTCGGCTATGGCTTCGCGAAATGCGCCCAGGCCGTGATAGCGCAGAGAGAGCCACAGCTTCAGCGCGCGAAAACGCCGGGAGAGCTCGATGGACTCCTCAAAAAACGAAAACGCCTCCACCGGGTCCTGGCTCAAAGCCCGCGTGTATTCACCAGTGTAGGCGAAGGCAGTGCGCGCCACTTGCGGATCGCGAAACAGCAGACAGCCGCAGTCCAGCGGCTGGTAGAGCCACTTGTGAGGATCGAGCGAGAGCGAATCCGCCTGGTTCAGGCCGGCAAACTTTTCCGGCGCGGTAATGGCGGCCAGCGCGCCATAGGCCCCATCCACGTGCAGCCAGAGCCCGTGGCCGCGGGCAATCTCCGCGATTTGCGGCAGCGGGTCAATGGCCCCGGTGTTGACCGTTCCCGCCGAGGCCACAATGGCAATCGCTTGCTTCCCTGCCCGGCGGTCCTCGTGAATCGCCCGCTCCAGCCCAAGTACAGACATGCGGAAGTTCTCGTCGCTGGGGATAAGCCGCAAATTCTCCCGTCCCAGGCCCAGCAGCGCCACTGCCTTGGGAAGCGACATGTGCGCTTCCTCGGAGGCGTAAATCACGCCCGGCTGCGCCCCGCGCTCGTTGGCGGGCGCTTTGGCTTCGCGCCCCATAGCCAGGCCCATCAGGTTGGCGGCGGAGCCGCCGCCCGTCAGGCTACCCGTGTAACCTGCGCAGCCAATGGCTTGCGCCAGCCACTCCACCACCGTGCGCTCAATGGTGACGGCGGCGGGCGAGGAGCGCCAGGCCGTCAGGTTCTGGTTAAGCACGCTGGCCAGCAGGTCGGCGGCGGCGGCCACGGGCTCGCCCGAGCCCAGCACGTAGCCGAAAAAGCGCGAAGTGGGCGGGCGCGAGTGGCGGATCACGTCAGGAAGAATGTCGAGAGCGGATGCCCCCAGTCCCGTTTCCGGCAGCGCGCTGTGAAACAGCCGCTCCGTCTCCGCGCCCGAAGTTCTGGGAAAGGCTGCCAGCGAATGCGCTTCAGCCACCAGCTCCGACGCCAGCTCCACCATGCGCGCCGCCACCCTGTGGAATTCGTCCCGCGAAATTTCCAGGCGGCTCATGGAGAAAGGACATTGTACGACCGAGGTCTATCCCCCTTCGGCCCTCGCTTCGGGCGGCGTAGTTTACACACCTCCGGCGTCATTCTGAGGGGCTTCAGCCCCCGAAGTTGAGGCGTCTAGCGGGCGTCCGAGCCCGCTGCCGAAATCCTGAGCGCAGCGAAGGAGCCCAGAATCTCGTGTGCAGTGCTGTCAGAACTTTTCTCAGTAGCAAGCCACGAAGGCAGACCAAATGCCGATAGTCAGCGAGCCAAGGCCGAGAACCTGCTTACGGCTGAATTAGGGCTTGGGACGGCGCTTGCAGACCGGGTTCAGGTCCTGCGGGCTTGAGAATAAGCACCAGCGAGCGGCCTTCGTGACCGCTGGGCATGAGCAGCAGCTTGCGCTCGGGGTCAAACACAATGCCATGACCACGGACCGTCAACTGCAACTGGTCCTTGCTGGCGAACTGGCCACCTTTAGTGCTAATCACATCCACTTCGTTGCTGGCTGCGGCATAGAGTGTGCCGCTGCCTGGGTCCAGCCATAAGCTGTCCACGCCCATGGGCGCGGCCACTCGGCCCGCCTCCTGTCCGCTGTCGGCGTCGAGAGCCACGACGGCATTGCGCACCGCCACGTACAGCCGGCGCGCTTGCCCATCCAGCGCCAGCGCCGAGGGCTGCGACGCCACCAGCGTGTAGCGGCGCACCACCTTCAACCCGGGATCAAGCACCGCCACCTGCGCCTGGTCTTCAAGGGTGGCATAAAGCAGATTGCGCGCCCCGTCGTACACCAGCGCGTCCACATGACCCAGCGGTACGGTAGCTGCCGGTTTCACTCTCAGCAAATCAATCGCGGAAACCGACTGCGCCCCGGAATTGCCCACGTACAGAGTGCGGCCATCGGGAGAGAGCGCCAGCGGGCCCGGCTGCACCTGCAGCGGAATGGTGTTCTCCAGCTTCCAGGTTTTGGTGGAAATCACGGCGATATTGTTGCCGCCGGCATCAGCAACATAGAGCTTGCCGCCTCTTTCGTCTACCACTATGCCGCGCGGCTTCTCAATCTTGAGCTGCGCATCCACGCGCCGCATTTTCACATTAAAGATGTCAACCGTGCTGTCGCCGGAATGGGAGATGATCAGGCGGCCATCCACAAAGCCCACCGCCTGGAATCCCGGATTGCCCGGAATGTACACCATGGCCACTTGTCGAAGACTGGAAGTCTTGCCGAAGGCCGCGCCAAAGACGAGCGGAGCCGCAGTTAAAACAAGGACGGCAGTAATTAGAAAGTTTTTCCAACGTTTTCGGAAGGGCACGGCTTTAGCCGTGCCGCGCGGAAGCAGGTCATGATGCGGCTTTAGCCGCGGAGGGTCGGCTTCGAACGCGCTCAAGAACATTCTCCAAACGAGCTCTGAGCAATTTTTGCCAATACCCATAGAAATCCCCAGCAGCTCCGGGCTGCTTCTCGGGTATGGGATGCGAGTGGAAGGTGTTCTGCTGCCTGCTAACTAGCCGGCCATTCAGCCCAGGTTCAGCGCCCGCTTGAACGATCCGCGGTCATTCATGATTTTTTGCTGCAGCAGGGTAATGGCATAGATGAGCTGCTCCGGGCGCGGCGGGCAGCCGGGCACATACACGTCCACGGGAATTACCTGATTCACGCCCTGTACCAGCGCGTAATTGTTGAACACCCCGCCGGAGGTGGCACACGCGCCCATGGAGATAACCCACTTGGGTTCGGGCATCTGCTCCCAGAGCTGGCGGATAACGGGCGCCATCTTCTGGGAGACGCGGCCGGCGATGATCATCAGGTCGGATTGCCGCGGTGAGGGACGAAACACCTCGGCGCCAAAGCGAGCAATATCGAAGCGCGAGGCGCCCATGGCCATCATTTCGATGGCGCAACAGGCCAGGCCAAAAGTCATTGGCCAAATGGAGTTCTTACGCACCCAGTTGACCGCGTGGTCCAGGGTGGTCAGGATCAGCCCTTCGGGCTGGGCCTCGCCAAAGGCCACTTCACGCATTTTGGCATTATCGTGCTCGCTGCCTGCCAGGTTTTCGAAACGCTGTTCGCCCTTCATGTCCTGTCTATTATAGTCTACGGTCGACGGCCGACGGTCCCGCCGATAGTTAGGTTTTGCCGTAGACCGTCGACCGTGGACCGTCGACATGCGTCTTTCCGACTATGGTTTCAGCACTATCTTCCCGAACATCTCGCTCTTCTCCATGCGCTCGTGGGCGGCGCGCGCGTCCTTCAAGGGGAAAGTGGAATCCACCACGGGCTTAAGCTTGCCGCTGAACACGTGCGGCAGCACTTCATACAGTTCACCCATGGTTCCCATGTAGGACCCCAGGATTGACAATTGCCGGGAGTAAACGAAGCGCAGGTCTATGCCCACGTCGGGCCCGGTGGTGGCGCCGCAAGTGACCAGCGTGCCCGCCGGCTTCAGGCACTTCAGGCTGTCCTGCCACGTCGCCTTGCCCACGTGCTCCACCACAATGTCCACGCCCTCACCGCCGGTGATGCGCTTCACTTCCTCGGAAATTTTCTGCTTGTAATGGTCAATCACGTGGTCGGCCCCGAGAGAGCGCGCCCGCTCCAGCTTCTTTTCGTTACCGGCGGTGGCGATCACCGTCGCATTGAACAGCTTGGCAATCTGGATGGCGGCAATGCCCACGCCCGAATTACCGCCCAGTACCAGCACCGTCATCCCCGGGCGAATGGAAGCGCGA
>DASVBI010000093.1:0-9008 GCA_036375915.1 Terriglobales bacterium
GCCGAATCCATGGCCTGCAGCAGCCCGAAAGCGGAGCCGATCTTCTGCTGCGGCACCGATTCCGCCACCATCACGTCTCTAGGCGCGCCTCGCACGCCCTTGGCCAGGCGGTCGCCAAAGCGCACCAGCAGCACCTGCCACCACGAGGTTGTTACCGCCAGCACCGGCTTCAAAACATTCGCGATGGCGTACCCGGCGACCACCAGCGGCTTGCGTTGCCGAATGCGGTCGGTGAGCAGCCCGGAAAACAGCTTGGCGAAGGAAGCAACGCTTTCCGCCACTCCTTCAATCAGCCCCAGCCTGGCCGGACCTGCGCCGATGGTGAGCAGGAAGGCGGGCAGAATCCAGTACGCCATTTCGCTGGCGGTGTCGTTGAAGAAGGAGGTGGCGCCGAAAACATAGAGGTTGCGTGAGCGGTCGGAGCGGCCGGGGTCAGGGGAAGCAGCCATTCCCTTTCTTTGTACCACGATGTCGCTCGTCCCTCGTCTCCTGATTGCAATCAGCCATCGAACGCAAGGTCCTTCGACTCGGACGGGCATCGGTATGGCCCGTCCTCGCTCAGGATGACACTCCAAGACTGTTTCTCAGAGGGACAAATGGAAATCGAGGAAACTCAGTACATTGCGCCGTACTTGGTGGCTACCCAGCGGCCGTCTTTCTGCATGGTGGTGACCCAGAGATCCTCAGGGTAGGTGTTGGAGCCGTCGCGGCGGGTCACATGGTAGTGCAGGATAACCAGTGGCGGTTCGTCTTCGCGGTCGAATAAGGTCCAGGAAACCAGCGGGTGCTCTTCTTCCGACTTGCAGATGAATTCGGCGTACTGGCGGCGATAGTCCTTGAACCAATCCGCCAGTTGGTCACGGCACTTGCCTTCTTGCATGGCATAGACCATTTCGTTGCCGGGTTTCTCCGGCACACGGTCGCGGATGGGATTAAAGCGCACCCGCAAGGGATAGCCGGAGAGAGGATCTTTTTCCTGGGAACGGGAAAGGATGGGCGGCTGATTGGAGAGCCAGATCAGCATGCCAAAGGCGTAGAGTACGAGGAAGACGCCCACGCCCAGCCCGATCCATTTTTTCTGAACGGCCATACTTCTAAGGGCGAGTGTAGCGCCGATGGGTGGGCAGGTGAGTGATGCAGAAGGTACAGGTACGTTAGTACCCAGGAAAGCGGAACCGGATGGCTGGCTAACCCACTGACGGGCTGAGGCTATTAGTGGCGAGTCGAGGCTAATCTCGAGTACCTCCCAAAACGAAAACGCACCCAGATCGGGTGCGCTCGCTATGAGTTCTCAAGCAGTTAGACGGAGACGCAGCACGCGCGTCTGTACCGAACGGTCTTGTGGGTACTGCCAGGTACTAAGAACCTCTACTCCTTCTCTTCTTCCCCGCCGGCAGCCGGCGCTTCGCCGCCGCCTTCGGCCTGCTGCTGCGCCTGCGCCTCTTCCATGGCCTTCTTGGCTTCGGCGGCACGCTTGGCACGGATTTCGGCGCGCTTCTGGCGCTTTTCCTCTACCACCCGTTCCGCTCCCAGCAGTTCGATGAACGCCTTTTCGGCGCCATCACCCTTTTGCCAGCCGCTGCGCACAATCCGCAGATAGCCGCCCTCGCGATCGCCAAAGCGGGGCGAGATGTCGAACAGCTTGTCCACGGCTTCGCGGGTCATGAGATAGGCGCCGGCCTGGCGGCGGGCAGCCAGATCCCCGCGCTTGCCCAAGGTGATCATTTTCTCCACGTGCGGCCGCATGGCCTTAGCTTTGACTACCGTGGTCTCAATCCGCTCTTCCAGGATCAGCGAAGTCACCAGGTTGCGCAGCAAAGCGCGCCGGTGACTCGTGTTCCTGCCCAGCTTCCAGCCAGCTTTAAGATGACGCATATGAATCCCTTGATTGATGATTGACGATTTTTGATTGACGATTGACCCCAGTTCGCCGCCGGACAATCGTCAATCTTCAATCATCAATCTTCAATTAGTAGTTTTGTCCCTCACCGAAGCCGGGCACGCCCAGGGCGGGAGCCGGAGGCGGAGCGCCGGGAACGGCATTGCCGTGCTCGTCAATCTTCATACCCAGGCTCAGACCCATGGAAGCCAGAATTTCCTTGATCTCGTTGAGCGACTTGCGGCCGAAATTCTTGGTCTTCAGCATTTCAGCTTCGGTCTTCTGCACCAGCTCGCCGATGGTCTGGATATTGGCATTCTTCAGGCAGTTGTAGCTGCGCACCGAAAGCTCCAGCTCCTCCACCGAGCGGTTCAGATTCTCGTTGCGGATCTCCGGCTTCCTCTCTTCCGAGGTAGCCATGGTCTCCAGCTCTTCCTCGAAGTTGATGAAGATGTTCATGTGGTCTTTGAGCAGCTTGGCCGCCAGGCCGATGGCATCGGCGGGCAGCACGGAGCCGTTGGTCCACACTTCGAGGGTAAGCTTGTCGTAGTCGGTGATTTGGCCCAAGCGAGCGGCCTCCACCGTGTAGTTGACCTTGCGCACCGGCGAGTGCACCGAATCAATGGGGATGAAGCCGATGCCCAGGTCCTCATCGAAGTTCTTGTCCGCCGCCACGTAGCCACGGCCACGCTTGAGCCGCATCTCCATGTCGAGCTTGCCGCCTTCGCTGATGGTGGCCAGGTAAACGTCCTTATCCAGCACCTCGACATCAGCGTCGGCTTCAATCATGCCCGAGGTAACCACGCCCGGCTGATCGGCGCGCAGGTAAATGGCCTTTGGCCCTTCGCCGTTCAGCTTGAAGGGCACCTGCTTGAGGTTGAGGATGATGTCGGTGGCATCCTCCACTACGCCGGGAATGGACTGGAACTCGTGCAGCACGCCTTCAATCTTGACCGCCGTAACCGCAGCGCCCTCGATGGACGAAAGCAGCACGCGGCGCAGGGCGTTGCCGATGGTGGTGCCGAAGCCCCGCTCAAAGGGCTGCGCCCAGAACATGCCGTACTTGTCGGTGAGGCCTTCGGTGTCAACCGCCAGCCGTTTTGGTTTCTGAAAACCTTTCCAAAGCATTTGCATTTTCTCCTCTTCGGCCATGCTGCTCAATTTCGGCTCGCCGGCTGGCCCGCCGCCGGCTCCAGCGCCGAAAAAGGCCGATCTGGCACGAAATGTATGGGCCGAAAAACCCAGCAATCAGCACGCAGCATTCAGCTGGTGTGACTGCATTGCCAGCCGGCGGCGTTTACCACCGGCCGTCGACTACTACTTCGAATACAGTTCGACGATCAACTGCTCGTTGATGGGCAGGTTGATGTCTTCCCGCTTAGGCAAGTTGACCACCCGGCCCTTGAGGGTCTCGCGATTTACTTCCAGCCAGCCCGGAGCGGCCTGATGCGCGGTGTACTCCATGGCCTGCTGGATAATGGGCAGCGAGCGGCTCTTCTCGCGTATCGCGATTTCGTCCCCCGCCTTCACTTCATAGGACGGAATGTTGACCTTGCGGCCATTAACCTCAATGTGTCCGTGGCGAACAAACTGGCGCGCCTGGCGCCGCGCTACCGCGAATCCCATGCGGTAAACGATGTTGTCCAAGCGGCGCTCCAACTGCTGCAGCAGCAACTCGCCCGTGACGCCGGGTTTGCGCGCCGCGAACTCGAAATAATTGCGGAACTGTTCTTCCTGAACAAAGTAAATGCGCTTGGCCTTCTGCTTTTCGCGAAGCTGCAGGCCGTAGCCCACGATCTTGGCCTTGCGGTCTTTACCGTGCTGCCCGGGCGCAAAGTTGCGCTTCTCTATGGGACACTTCTCACTAAAACACTTCGCCCCCTTGAGGAACAACTTCATGCCCTCGCGGCGGCACAAACGACATACTGGTCCTTTATAACGTGCCAATTTTTCTTCTCCTTTAGGTCATCGGTTTACGGGCATGGCGTGCCTTTCGTCCCGATGAAAAATTCAGTTTCAAAGTTTCGAGTTTCCAGTTTCGAGAGAGCGCTGGACGGAAACTTGAAACCTGAAACTACACCCTCCGCCTTTTCGGCGGTCTGCAGCCGTTATGCGGAATCGGGGTAACGTCCTTGATCTGGCGCACCTCGATGCCGGCGGCAGCCAGCGCGCGGATAGCCGACTCGCGGCCCGAACCCGGCCCGCTCACCCGCACTTCCACGCTGCGCACACCATGATCGCGCGCCATGTTGGCGGCGTTCATGGCCGCCTGCTGCGCGGCAAAGGGCGTTCCCTTGCGCGAACCGCGGAAGCCCAGCGAGCCCGAACTCTTCCAGGAGAGCACGTTGCCCTGGCTGTCGGAGATGGTCACGATGGTGTTGTTGAACGACGCCTGGATGTGCGCCACGCCATGCGGAACGTGCTTGCGCTCCTTGCGCTTGAACTGTTTCTTCTTGCCTTTTTTCTCCGGCGCCGCTGCGCCGGCTGCGGGTGTAGTCGGTTTTGCCATAATTTATGTCTTCGCCGTGGATTTCTTCTTCTGTGCCACTGTGCCCTTGCGCGGGCCTTTGCGGGTGCGGGCGTTGGTGTGCGTCCGCTGGCCCCGCACCGGCAGGTTACGGCGGTGGCGGAAGCCGCGGTAGGAGCCGATTTCGATCAACCGCTTGATGTGCATCGCGGTGTCTTTGCGCAGGTCGCCTTCCACCCCGCCTTCGGTCTCAATGACGTGGCGGATACGGTTGACCTCGTCCTCATTCAGGTCCTGCACCTTCTTCGCCCCGTCCACCTTGGCCTCCTCCACGATGCTCTGCGCGCGGGAGTGGCCGATGCCATAAATGTAGGTCAGCGCAATGGCGGTGTGCTTGTTGCGCGGTAAATCAACGCCTGCTATGCGTGCCATGGTTTAGCCCTGCCTCTGTTTGTGTTTCGAGTTCTCGCAGATCACCCGCACCACGCCCTTGCGGCGGATGACCTTGCACTTGTCGCAAATTTTCTTTACCGATGCGCGTACCTTCATAAGTCAGTTCTCGGTTTCCGGTTCTCAGTTCTCGGTTAAAACCTCAAGCTCCCTCGCTACGCTCGGGATTTCGGCTGGCGGCTCAGACACCGCCAAAACGCCTCAACTTGTGGCGCGGGCGCCCTCGCCCGCGAAGCCAGGATCGAAACGCGAGCGAGGCAAACGACGCCCCTGACACGTCATTTATATCTGTACACGATGCGGCCGCGGGTCAGGTCGTAGGGAGAAAGCTCCACTGCCACCTTGTCGCCCGGCAAGATGCGGATAAAGTTCTTCCGCATTTTCCCTGAAACATGCGCCAGCACCTGGTGCTTGTTTTCCAGTTCGACCCGAAACATCGCGTTGGGCAACGGTTCAATCACCGTCGCCATCACTTCAATCGCGTCTTCCTTACTCATTCACACTCGTCATAAGTACCCAGTACCCAGTTGCCAGTACCCAGTACCGATTCTTTTCGTCCTCGCGCGCAATCGCTGCGCTTATCCGCCAAGTTCCGAAAACACCCAGCTACTCCGTCAAAATCATGGGCCCGTTTCTGGTGATGGCCACGCAGTGCTCGAAATGGGCGCTGTAGCTGCCGTCTTCGGTCACCGCCGTCCAGTTGTCGTTCAACAGGCGCGCGCCCGGCTTGCCGGCGTTCACCATGGGCTCAATGGCCAGGACCATACCTTCTTCCAGGCGGGCGCCGTGGCCGCGTACGCCAAAGTTGGGCACCTGCGGTTCCTCATGCAGTTGCCGCCCGATGCCGTGGCCCACAAACTCGCGCACCACGCTGAAGCCGTTGGCCTCCACGTATTCCTGGACCGCCGCCCCCACATCGCCCACTGAATTGCCCAGCCGCGCGGCTTCGATGCCGCGATACAGAGATTCCCTGGTTACGTCCAGCAGGCGCTGCAACTCCGGCGTGGTCCCGCCGCCTACGGGCACGGTGATAGCCGCATCGGCGTAGTAGCCGTCCACCACCACCCCGCAGTCAATGGAAACAATGTCGCCGGCCTTCAGCACCCGCCGGTTCGACGGGATGCCGTGCACGATTTCCTGATTCACCGACGTGCACAGCACGCAGGGATAGTCGCGGTAGCCCTTGAACGCAGGCCGAGCGCCCAGGTCCCTGATCTGCTTCTCGGCCGCACGCTCCAGGTCCATGGTGCTGGCGCCGGGAACAGCCAGTTCGCGCACGGTATCGAGAACCTGGCGCAGAATGCGTCCGCTGTGGCGCATTTTGTCGATTTCGGCCTGCGACTTACACACGATTGCCATCCCTAAGCGCCCCCGGACTGCGTGCCCACCGGGGCATTTCGTAGACGTTCAATTGCTTCGGCAACCTGCCGGGTTACGTCCTCCACATCCAGATCGCCATTTACATGCACCAACCGCTCGCGGCGCCGGTAATAGGCGGCCAAAGGGCGGGTTTGCAAGTCATAGGCCCGCAAGCGTTCGGCGATCACTTCCGGCCGATCATCGTTGCGCATAACCAGCTTGGAGCCGTCTAAGTCACAAACGTCCGGCACCCCAGAAGGCTGCGTGTGGATGTTGTAGATGCGACCGCAGGTGGGGCAAGAGCGACGTCCCGTGAGCCTGTGCAAAAGATTATTGTAATCTACGTCGAACTGCACCACAACTGGAGGTCCGCACAGCTTCTGGTTGTCAAAGATCTTGCCCGCAAAAAAGCGGTCCAGCCACTGCGCTTGCACCACGGTGCGCGGGAACCCGTCCAGGATGAAGCCCCGGGCACAGTCTGCCTGCATCAGCCGTTCGCCCACCATCTGGTTAACCAGATCGTCGGGCACCAGTTCGCCCCGGGACATCGCCGCCTTGGCCTTACGGCCCAACTCCGTGTCGCGCTCCACGTTATCGCGCAGAATGTCGCCCGTGGAGATCTGCGGAATACGGTAAAGCTTGGCGATCCGCTTCGCCTGCGTACCTTTGCCCGCGCCCGGCGGACCAAGCAGAATGATTGGGCCCACATTGTGCGCCGTTGCGTCCGCCATCGACGTGGTTGGTACCTTTTATTTCTTGCGGCCGCCCCGCCCAATGCGGCCGGAAAGTCAGTTCAGGGCCGAAAGCATTGCGAATCTGGTAAATCGGGTTATCGGATAAATGCTCCCCGAAACCCATGGTTCTTAATTGCCCAATAACAAATTACTCAATTACACAGTCACTCTAGGCCCAAGTACGGCGGCCGCGTATCCGGCTGCGGGGACTGAAGCCCTCGTAATGCCGCATGATGAGCTGGGCCTCTATCTGGGTCACCGTGTCCATGGCCACGCCCACCACGATCAGCAGCGAGGTGCCGCCAAAGTAAAAGCTCACACCTAAGCCATTGGTCACCCAGGTGGGCAATCGTTCAAAGAACGCTCCCAAAGCGCCTGGCAGGTGATTCAGGTGAATGCCGGCAATCATCCACTCCGGCAGAAACGAAATGATAATCAGGTAAAGGCCACCGACCAAGGTGATGCGGGTCAGGCTCTCGTTGATGTAGTCGGCCGTCCGCCGTCCCGGGCGGATGCCGGGAATAAACCCGCCGTACTTCCGCATATTGTCGGCAACCTCGCTGGGGTTGAAGACAATAGATACGTAAAAGTAGGCGAAGAAAATAATGCCCACGGCATAGAGCACGGTATACAGGGGTTCACCCCATCCCAGCGCCCGGATCAAGCCGCCAAAATAGCGGTTGTCCCGGAAGGCAAACCCCGCCGTCTGGGGCAAGGTCAGGATGGAGGAAGCAAAGATGACCGGCATAACGCCGCCGGCGTTCACCCGCAGCGGCAGGTGAGTGGATTGGCCGCCCATAATCTTGCGGCCCACCACACGCTTGGCATACTGCACGGGGATACGTCGTTCAGAGCGTTCCACGAACACGATAAAGGCCACCACCGCCAGCATGAGCACGACCAGCAGGGCCATGGCGGGAGCGGTGAAGGATCCCCAGGCGTCGGTGCGGGCCTTGTCAATCAGGTCCACCACGCCGCGCGGCAGGCCGACCACGATGCCGGCAAAAATCAGGATGGACATGCCGTTGCCGATGCCACGCTCGGAAATCTGTTCGCCCAGCCACATCACGAACACGCTGCCCGCGGTCAGGGTCAGCATGGTCATCAGGATGAATCCTGGCCCGGGATTGGTCACGAAGGCGGTGCCGCCCGATACCGTGGAGCGCTCCAGGGTGATGGCAATGCCCAGCGACTGCACCGCGCTCAGGCCCAGGGTCATGTAGCGGGTCCACTGAGTAATCTTCTTGCGGCCCAGTTCGCCTTCCTTCTGCAGCTTAGCCAGGGGCTCGTAGACCACGGTCAGCAACTGCAAAATGATGGAGGCGGTGATGTAGGGCATGATGCCCAGGGCGAAGACGGTGAGCCGGCGCAACTGGCCACCGCTGAACAGGTCCACAAATCCCAGGAAGGTGCCCTGGTTCTGCTGGAAGAACTGCTGCAGCAGGTCGGCATTGATGCCGGGCGTGGGAATATGACCGCCCAGCCGGTAGACCGCCAGCATGGCCAGGGTAAACAAAATCCGCTTTCGCAGGTCAGGAATGCGGAATACGTTGGCAAACTTCTCAAGCATTTACTGAAGAACCTCTGCCTTCCCGCCGGCCTTGGCGATCTTTTCCTGCGCCGACTTGGAAAACTTGTGAGCGTGCACGGTGAGCGCGGAGCTGAGCTCGCCGTCGCCCAGAACTTTGACGCGCTGCTCCACCCGTTTGATGATTCCCGCCTTGACCAGCACTTCCGGCGTGATGGTGGTCTCGCCCAGCCCGGCCAGCCGTTCCAGGTTCACCACCGCGTACTCCTGGCGGAAAATGTTGGTGAAGCCGCGCTTGGGCAGGCGCCGGTGCAGCGGCATCTGGCCGCCTTCAAAGCCGCGCATCATTCGGGAGCCGGAGCGCGAACGCTGCCCCTTATTTCCGCGCGTGGCCGTCTTGCCCATGCCCGAGCCCATGCCGCGGCCCACCCGCTTGCGCTTCTCACTCGCCTTGTGCGGCGCCCTGATAGTGGAAAGATTCGTTGCCATGTCTTTATTCTCTCAAGTCCGGTTACTCAACAACCTTGACCAGATGCGGCACCTTGCCCACCATTCCACGAATGGAGGGCGTGTCTTCGCGTTCGATCACCT
>DASVBI010000763.1:0-5059 GCA_036375915.1 Terriglobales bacterium
ATTTGCTGGGCGCCGCCCGCCTGGCGCTGATTGCTACTGGCAAGCGGAAACAGCCTTCAATCGTCACTCGGTAATCATAAATTTTATGAGCCTCTACCAATATCGCGACCGCATTTCAGAAGTCCTGAACAAAATCTGGAACACGCAGGCGGAGAACATCGCCCGCGCCGGCTCCACCATGGCTGAATCCATCGCGCAGGGCGGCCTGGTTCACCTGTTCGGCAGCGGGCACTCCGTCATCCCCGTGCTCGACATCTTTCCCCGGTATGGCAGTTTTCCCGGATTTCGGCCGCTGATGGACGCGCGCCTGATGTGGACCAACGTGCTGGGTTCGGGCGGCACACAGGGGCTGCTTTGGCTGGAGCGCCGGGAAGGCTATGCCCCGCTGCTGTTGGAAAACGAGCCCATCCGCTCCGGCGATGTCATGCTGGTCTTCTCCCATGGCGGGCTTAACGCCGTGGTGATCGAGGTGGCGATGGAGGCCGCCCGTCGCGGCTTGCGTACCATCGCGGTCACCTCTATGGACAACCAGCGGCAGCGAGCGGCCACCCACTCCAGCGGCAAGAAGCTGAGCGAGGTAGTGGAACTGGTGATTGATAACTGCGTGCCTGCGCAGGACGCGCTGGTAAACATCGAGGGCTGGAAGGCGCCGGTGGCGGCCGGTTCCACGGT
The DNA here is from genome assembly GCA_036375915.1 of Terriglobales bacterium. Taxonomy (GTDB): domain Bacteria; phylum Acidobacteriota; class Terriglobia; order Terriglobales; family Acidobacteriaceae; genus JAICWP01. The sequence continues at coordinate 673 of DASVBI010000763.1, forward strand.
GGCTATCGTTACTATCGCCATGGCTCTGGTCGCCCAGGTTGCCCAGCAACTCGCCCGGCGCGGCCTGAAGCCCCCGGTATTCGTCTCTCCCAACGTGCCCGGCATTCCTCCGGACAACAACCACCAGGTGTATGCGGCCTACGAGCGGTCGCTGAAACGGTAGTCATGCTGAATGGCCCACAACGCGCCCGCTTGTTTGCCGCGGCCTGCGCGGGCATGTTCATTTTTGGCGTGGTGCTGGCGCTGCTGGGCACCCTGTTCGGATTGCCTGCCATGCGCGAGCGACTGGGCGTGAACCTGGCCCAGCAGGGCGACTTGTTCCTGCTGTTGTTCGCCGGCGTTTGCTTCGCCACCGTGGCGGTGGGGCCGCTGATTGACCGCTTCGGCAACAAGCTGGTGCTGCTGGTTTCCGCGGTGCTGGTGACCCTGGCCCTGCTCGAGTTTTCGGCGGCACATTCCATGCTTTCCGCCGGCATTGCCTCTCTGGTGATCGGGCTGGGGGGAGGGGGTCTGAACACCGCATGCAACGTCCTGACCTCCGAACTCTACGAAGGCAACCGCGGGCCCATGCTCAACCTGCTGGGCATTTTCTATGGATTTGGCGCCCTGTTTATCCCCCTGCTCGCCGCCGGCATAACCAGCCTGCTGCCCATGCCGGAGTTGCTGCTTTTTACCGCCATGCTCCCGGCCATGGGCGCGATTGCCTATGCTGCGCTGCCATTTCCTCCCGCGCGGGAAGGCCACGGCATGAGCTGGCGCGAAGTGGTGGAAGTGGTTCGTTATCCCGGGCTGCTCCTGTTCGCGGCTCTCTTGTTTCTGGAGTCGGGCAACGAAGCGGTGCTCGCGGGCTGGACTTCCACCTACCTGGGTAACGCCGGGGCGACCGCCCGGCTGGCCACCTGGGTTCTCGCCGGCTACTGGGGCGGCCTGATGTTTGGCCGGCTTTCCGCTACCCGCCTGCTGCGCTATTTTCGCGATGTGCAGCTGGTGCTGCTCAGCGCTCTGGGTGCCATGGCCGGGTGCGCCATTTTGCTGGGTGCGCGCTCCGTTGCGGCGCTGGCGGCCGCCGTCTGCTTCACGGGATTTGCCCTTTCACCCATTTATCCCACCAGCCTGGCCATGATCGGCGACCGATACCGGCGCTACGCCGGCACCGTATTCGGCGTGATCTTCGCGATTGGGCTGGCCGGCGGGGCCATGTTCCCCTGGGCGGTGGGGCAGATTGCGCAAGCGCGCAGCGTCCACGCGGGCTTGGTGCTACTGCTGGCCGGCGCCTGCGCGGTTGCCGGCACGGTGGTGGTGATTAAGCACCGGGTGGGTGGGCGTCACATGCCACCGCGACAGAGCTGAACTGCTCGAGCGGGCCCTTCGCGGGCGAGGGCGCCCGCGCCACAAACATTACTTCAGCCCTTACGCCCTCTTCGATCCGCGTATTTGCGGCAATTCCGGTTTCGACTGCAATTCCGGTGCATCCGGCGCGGATTCGGGGATTTCCAGCGGCAGGCGCCAATCCCGCGCCGAAGCTTTCCCCGCCTGCATCCAGCCATAGCGAGTCAGCAGGGAACCGGCGATGGCTGACCAGCAGGCAGCACGGCGCATCTTTCGCGAGCCGCTGAGTTGCGCCGTCACTCTCAGGCTAAGCGGCACCGGCCCGGAGAATACGCCGCCCAAGCGTGTAATCCATCCGCTCAACCCATGTTTGAGCGGTCCCAGCGCCGCTTCCGGACGCTGTTCCAGGTGCACGCCCTCGTAGGTCTCGAACGCTGATGCGGTAATTCCCAGCATATTGAGGGCGGCGCTGTTATGACCCAGCAGTTCGAGAATCGCCACCGCCGAGTTCAGCCCAGACATGCCGAAGTGGATGGGCAGGGTAGTGACACTGCGGTTCCACACGGGTATAGCCGTAGCCCCGATCAGCACCCCGGTATAGTTGTGGAAGGGAAGACCGAGGGCGGCAGAAAATGCCTCCGAAATGTGGCCCAGCACTCGCACGGGCGCAAAATCGAAGCGCTCGGCCACCAGTTCGGCGAAGGCAGTCGCCCCAGAGAATGTGCTGAATGCCGCCAGTGTCCACGCGCCCACGGACATGGCGCTTTGTTTCTTGAACACGCGCAGCATGTTCAGGAAGCGCTCCGGCCGTCCCAAATCGGCTATCAGGAGCCCGGTTGAAACCATGGCGCCGGCCGCTGCCACCAGCCGGGCATTGCGCCGCAGCTCAGGGTCGTGGCCTACCCAGTTAGCCATGGCGCCGATCACCGCCGCCGAGCCCGAGGCGCCACCTACGAAAAAGTACAGGGGCACTTCCCACTTCCACTGCGGCTGTTTCAGCATAGGAATGCCGTAATAGCCGGTTTCCGGCGAGGCTTTGGGGAAGGGCGCTCCCGGCGGATGCACACCCGCGCCTATTACTCGGCCGCGAGTTTCAGCTTCCCGCCGAAGTTGCAGCAGGCGGGCCTCGCTGGCGGGGCGCGGGGTAGGTGCGGACTCCGGGGGTAAGGCTTCCGTGCTCATCGGCGGTATCTCCTGCTGGTGGATTTACGGTGGGTATCGCCCTTGGGGCTGACAAGGAAGGCCAGCAGCGAACCTGCGACCAGCGCAGCAGAGCCGAATGCGGCCGCCCGCCAGGCCGCTTTCAGATACGTGGTTGGCACTTCCGGCTGGGGTGGGAGGTTGTAGGTCCGCGGATCGCCGCGCACCAGAAAAAAGGCGTGGATGCCTTCGACGCTGGTGTCCTGTGGGTCATAAATCTGAGCGTCGTGCAGGCCCCGGCTGTGCAGTTCCTTCACCCGCTCCTGGGCCACCAGGCGAAGCTCATTGAGTTCCCCGAATTTGATGGATTCGGTGGGACAAGCTTTGGCGCAGGCCGGCGGCAAACCTACCTTTTGACGGTCATAACAGAAGGTGCACTTGAAGGCGCGGCCGTCGGACTCGTTCTTCTGAATCACCCCGAAAGGGCAGGAGACCACGCAATAGGAGCAGCCGTTGCACACGTCCGGCTGAACATACACGCCGCCAAACTCAGTGCGCACAATGGAGCCGGTGGGGCAAGCCTCAAGGCAGCCGGCCTGCTCGCAGTGTTTGCAGACATCGGAGGAAAAGCTCCAGGAATTCACTTCGCCCGCGGCGCCGCCGAGCCCCGGCTGCGGCTCCCCCTCCACGAACTTCACATGCCGCCAGGTGGAAGCTCCCACGGCTCCCGTGTTGTCGTAGGAAAACCCACTCCAGTTCAGGCCGTCCTCGGCAACGCCGTTCCATTCCTTGCAAGCCACCTCGCAGGCTTTGCAGCCGATGCATAGGGTGGAATCAGTCAGGAAAGCGGTGACCCGCCCCTCTGAGCCGGGCAGGGAAACGGGGATGTTGGCGCTCATGCCACCCTCCGCATCTGGGCCCGCAGTTCTTCGAGATCGGCCTGGCCCTGCGGACGCCTGCCGGGCTGGATGTGGCACACCAAAGCCTTGGTTTCCATGATGCGAACGTTGGGCTCCTCCGAAATGGCCAGCAGATCATTGGCAATATCGCCCTTCACCATTCCCTTGTAGCCCCAGTGATAAGGCAAGCCGATCTGGTGCACGGTGCGGCCCTCCACCCACATCGGCCGCATGCGCGTGGTCACCATTACCCGCGCCTCAATGATGCCGCGGGGCGTGGTGATGGTGGCCCAGCCGCCGTGCTCCAGGCCCACCTCCGCCGCAAGTTCCGGAGAAACCTCGGTGAACAGTTCCGGTTGCAACTCCGACAAATGCGAAAGCGTGCGGGTCATGCCGCCGGTCGTGTGATGCTCGGTGAGGCGGTAGGTGGTCAGCACGTGGGGAAAACGTGCGTCTTCGGGCGAAAAGGCATAAGGATTGTCAGGCCGCTCTTCCTTCTTGGCTGGCGGATTGCTCGTGTGCTCCGGATACAGCGGATTGCGGACGGGAGATTCGAGCGCCTCATAGTGCGTGGGTAGCGGCCCGTCTTTCAGACCGCTGCTGACCCAGATCCACCCTAACCCGTCGGGATGGAGGATGAACGGCTTGTCGCCCGCGAGCGCATCCAGACCGGTTTTGTTTTTGGTGTCTCCGGGATCGCTGGGCGCCTTGGTTTTGGGGAAGTCGGGCGTGTCCGTGCCCGTCCACTGCTTTTTCCCTTCGTCCCACCACACCAGCTTCTTGCGTTCGCTCCAGGGCTTGCCGTCGGGACGCGCCGAGGCCCGGTTGTATATGATGCGCGTGTCCTTGGGCCAGGCAAATCCCCAGCCGTGGCCGAGCAGGCCCTTGGGCGCGCGCTTGTTAGCCTTGTTCTCGCCGCGACGCGGCATCACGCCCGAGTAAATCCAGCAACCGCACGCGGTGGTGCCGTCGTTTTTAAGGCTGTCGAAGTTTTCCAGCAACTTGCGGTCCGCGACGGT
>DASVBI010000537.1:0-6482 GCA_036375915.1 Terriglobales bacterium
TTCCTCCTGCCAGCGCGGCCAAAGATGCGCGCGCGGTTGCAGGGACGTACATCACCAGCCGCCGCGACCAGACCAATGTCTTCTCCCTAACGGGGCTGTTCGATGAGATGACTGTTTCCGCCAATGCCGACGGCACTCTCAGCGTGGACCAGTTGAAGGCTTTCAACAACCAGCCCAAGAACTGGCAAGAAGTCGGGCCGCTGGAATACCGCCAGCTTGACGGACAGGACCGGCTGGTCTTCAAGAAGGACGCTACCGGACGATTGCGGCTGATAACGGATTTCCCGGCTATCGTCTACCCGCGGGCGCATTGGTATGAAAACGAGCTGGTGAACGAGATCATAGTGGGCGCATGTGCCGCGATTTTCCTGCTGACCCTGGTGTTCTGGCCGGTCGCCGGGCTGGCGCGGCGGCATTACGCCAAGCCACTCATGCTGAGCAGTGGCCAGCGCCGGCTCCGCCTGGCGGTGCGCGTGGTTTGCGCTCTGGATCTGGCCTTCATCGTGGGCTGGGGGAGCATCATCCTGGGGCTCAACGATGTGGCGGCCCTCAATGGGCAACTCGATCCCTGGATGCGCCTGCTGCAGATTGTGGGCTGGCTGGGGGTGGTGGGCCTGGTGGCTACGCTCGACAACCTGGTGCGCGCCTGGGAAAGGCCGCGCTGGTGGTGGACGCGGCTGTGGGACACGGCCGTTGCCCTGGCCAGCATCGGCTTCGTATGGTTTTTGTTCAACTGGCACCTGCTGCACTGGCGCCTGATGTACTGAAAGATTATGCGCCAGCGGCGTCCTCGCCGGTTGGCGCGAGTCTCGGCTTGCGGCACGCAAAATCAAATCGCGCTCATGTACACTCTTCGCCGTGAACGCTAAAGCCAAAAGAATCGCGGTGATTCCCGGCGACGGCATCGGCAGGGAAGTGCTGGTGGAGGCGGTCAAGGTGATTGCGGCCTCCGGCGCCCCGGTGGAAATGCAGCACTTTGACTGGAGCGCCGACCGCTTCCTGCAGGACGGAACCACCGTCCCCGCCAACGGTTTTGCCATGCTGGCGAGCGAGTTTGACTCCATTCTGGTCGGCGCCTTCGGCGATCCCCGCGTGCCCAGCAACATTCACGCCAAGGAAATCCTGCTGGGCATGCGCTTTCAGATGGACCTGTATGCCAACGTGCGCCCGGTCAAGCTCCTGGACGCTTCGCTGTGCCCGCTCAAGGGAGTGGAGCCCAAGGACGTGGACTTCACGATCATTCGCGAAAACACGGAAGGACTCTACGTGGATGTGGGTGGCGTCTTCAAGCAGGGTACGCCCGAGGAAATCGCCGTGCAGGAGGACGTGAACACGCGCAAAGGAGTGGAACGGGTTATACGCTATGCCTACGAACACGCGCGCAGGCATGCAAGGCCCGACCGCCCGCCCAAGCTGCTCATGACCGACAAGGCCAACGTCATGACCTACGCCCACGGCCTGTGGCAGCGCGTGTTCAAAGAGGTGTCAAAGGAATATGCCGACGTGACGTCCGAACACATGTATGTGGACGCGCTGTGCATGCAGATGGTGCGCGATCCGCGGCAGTTCGACGTGATCGTGACCAACAACATGTTTGGCGACATCATTACCGACCTGGGCGCCGGGTTGCAGGGCGGGCTGGGCATGGCCGCCAGCGGCAATATCCACCCCGGACGCACCTCCATGTTCGAGCCGGTGCACGGCTCCGCCCCGCCGATAGCGGGCAAAAACATCGCCAACCCCATGGGGGCGATTTTGACCGCCTCCATGATGCTGGCCCACCTGAGCCTGACCAGCTCTGCGGAAAGGATTGATGCCGCGGTGCTGGAGGCTGTGCGCCAGAAGAAGACCACGCAGGACATCGGCGGCAGCATGGGAACCCGAGAAGTGGGGGAGTGGATCGCGAGGCGGGTGGCGGCTTAACTTCTGTTCACCGCGGATTGTTCTGGAATGTCATCCCGAGCGAGGACGCGGTTAAACATTCCGAGTCCGAGCCGAGGGACCTTGCGTTTTGCCTGCATTTCGCGGGCGAGGGCGCTTGCGCCACAAAATTTCATCCCATAACGTCTTTTGGCAGGGATGAGCCAGGACTGAGACGAATAACCACAAGGTCCCTCGACTTGCGCTCATCTCGCAAGCTCGACTTGCGCTCGCTCAGGATGACCTGAGAAGGGGGTTTTGCCCGGAATGAAGAAAAAGTAATCCGCGTCAATCCGAGTCAATCTGTGGCGAAGAAGTTAGACGGCGGGCTGCTGCTGGGTCATGCAGTGGAGGGCGCCGAACCCCCAGATCAGGTCGCCGCAGTAAATCCCCACCACTTCGCGCTCGGAAAAAACCTCAGCCAGGATGTTTAGCGCGAGGCGATCGTTTTTGTCATTGAAAGTCGGGACCAGCACCAGCCCGTTGGCGATATAGAAGTTGGCGTAGCTGGCGGGGAGCCGCCGTCCCTGAAAGCTCACCGGTGAGGGCATGGGCAGTTCGACCACGCGCAGCGGTTTGCCGTCCTGGTCGGTCATGGAGCGAAGCCGGCGCAGGTTCTCCCGCAGAGGCGCGAAGTTCACGTCGCTGGTGTCGCGTTCCACCACGGCCACGACGGTATCGGGACCGACGAAGCGGGCCAAATCGTCCACATGCCCGTGCGTGTCGTCGCCGGCAATGCCGCTGCCCAGCCACAGCACCTTGCTGATGCCCAGGTAATCGGCAAAGACCTTCTCCAATTGTTCGCGGCTGACCCGCGGGTTGCGCGCCTGCACCGGGCTGAGCAGACATTCTTCCGTGGTCAGAAGCGTGCCCCAGCCGTTCACGTCAATGCTGCCGCCTTCCAACACCACACGATACTTGCTTCCGTCCAGCTCCCGGGCGGGCCGCACCATCGGAATACGCTGCGCCAACGCAATCCTGGCGGCTATAGTCGCATCATTTTTCCAGTTGGGATACTTGGCCCAGGCATTGAAGCGCCATGCAGTGGCCAGCAGCGGCCGCTCTCCGGGCGGATTGCGCGGTGTCCAGGTGCGGGGTGAGGAATCCTTGCGCAGGAAGATGGGGCCGGAGTCGCGGGTCCAGACGCGGTCGGTGGTCCAGTGATGGAAGCGCACCACCGTGCCCAATTCCACGCCGGCCGACTTCAGCAGCTTGCGCGCGCTACGCTCGGCCTCAACATTGTTAACGATGATCTCAACAACTTCGCGCCGCGACAGGTGGCGGACGATCTCGGCGTACACCCAGGGGATGGGTTGAAACTTGCCCGGCCAATCTTCCCGATTGTGCGGCCAGGCGATCCAGGTGGCGGCGTGCGGTTCCCACTCCGCCGGCATGCGATAGCCGAGCTCAGCGGGGGTAGTGCCGGGAGGCAGGGTTTGCGGGCGAGCGGTCACGTTTGCGGCGTGTCCAAAAAGCGGTTGGTGATGGGCGCGTAGCTGTCAATGCGGCGATCGCGCAGGAAGGGCCAGTTGCGGCGGACGTCCTCCAGCTTGCGCAGGTCCACTTCGCCGATCAGGATTTCTTCATCTTTGCTGGAAGCCTCGGCCACCACCGTGCCGAAGGGGTCGCAGAGGAACGAACCACCCCAGAACTCCAGCCCCTGGCCGGGCGCCTGGTTGCCGCGAATGTTGCCGGTTTCAAAGCCAACCCGGTTGACCGCTGCGACGTAAACGCCATTGGAGATGGCATGAGCCCGCTGGATTGTGCGCCAGGCGTCATGCTGGGCGGCGCCGTACTCTTCCTTTTCCGCCGGGTGCCAGCCGATCGCAGTGGGGTAGAAGAGCGCCTCCGCGCCTTGCAGCGCGGTAAGCCGCGCGCCCTCCGGATACCACTGGTCCCAGCAGATCAGGGTTCCCAGGCGGCCGGCCCGCGTGTCGAAAGCGCGATAGCCGAGGTCGCCAGGTGTGAAGTAGAACTTTTCGTAGTACAGCGGGTCGTCGGGAATGTGCATCTTGCGGTAGATGCCGCGCAGAGCGCCATCCGCGTCGAAAACCACGGCGGTGTTGTGGTAAATGCCGGGGGCGCGCTTTTCGAACAGAGAAGCGATCAACACTACGTTCTGCTGCCGCGCCACCTGCGACAGGCGGGTGCTGCTGGGCCCGGGAATGGGCTCGGCCAGGTCGAACAGGTTGGCGTCTTCGCGCTGGCAAAAATACTGGGTGCGGAACAATTCGGGCAGGCAGACCACTTGCGCGCCCCGTCCCGCAGCGCCGCGAATGCGCTCGATGGCGCGCTCCATGTTTTCGTCGGGATCGGGCGCGCACGACATCTGAACCAGCCCCACGCGAAACTTATGCGCCGCGCTTTCCGCCATGGGCAATAGCATAACCTACTGTTTACTTCCAGACGAGCACGCCCATGCGAAACAGGTAATGGCGGCTGAACTGGAGGTGGGCGGCGCCAGCGCCAGCCAGCAGGGCGCGCATCTCATCCACCGTGTAGGCGCGGCGCACGGAGGCCACAGCGTCATGGCGCGTCAGGCGGCTGCGGTACAGAGGGAAGCCGGCGTACACCAACAGCAGGTGCAGAGGATGGCGAATCAGGTCGTTGATGAGCAGGGCCAGGCGGCAGACGCGCAAGCCCTCGCGCACGAAGCGCAGCAGCTCTTCAGGCTCCAGATGGTGCGCAAAGAGGCTGCAGCTCACCAGGTCGAAGCTGGCGTCGCCAAAGGGGAGCGCCAGGGCATCACCCACGATTGCGGGTTGGGAACTGTTCAGGTGCGCGGGGGAGCGGTCGAGCAGAGTGGGGCGAAGTTCGATGCCGCGGCGGAGCAGAACGGCGCGTGTGCGCTCGGGAACGTACCCGGAGCCGGCGGCCACTTCCAGCAGCGAGAGCGAGGGTTTGCCGGTCTGGCGCGTGGCCTGTTCCACCAGCCAGGTGGTGGTGCGCACTCCCCCAAAGCAGGTGTTGATAAAGCGCAGGTCGCGCAGGCTGGCGCGGATCTCGGCGGGCGTGCCCGCGTCGGTATCCAGCAATTCGGGAATGACCACGCGGCGCATCGGTTAATTGAAGATTGATGATTGGCGATTGGATGAAGTTACACTGGTTCGGAAATTCTCCGTTTCAGGGAAGCCGCCAAAAAGCAGGTCCTTCGCTGCGCTCCCTCTCCCGCAAAGCGGGCTCGGTCGCGCCCGCTCAGGTTGACAATTTCTAATTATGCGCCCGGGCTCGGTCGCGCGAACTCAGGATGACAGTTTCTGATTAAGCCTTGCGACGAAGAACGGCCCACACCACATCGAATCGTCAATCGTAACTCTGCAATCGTCCATGCCTAAACTTCCGCCAGCTCTTCTTCCAGCAACTGCTTGTTGTAGAGGTCGGTGTAGTAGCCGTTGCGGGCGATGAGTTCATCGTGCGTGCCCAGTTCCACGATGTGGCCGCCGTGAAGGACGGCGATGCGGTCGGCATTGCGCACGGTGGAAACGCGGTGGGAGATAAAGATGGTAGTACGGCCGCGCATAAGTTCGCGCAGATGGTTCAGGATCTTGTCTTCGGTGTGGGTATCCACGCTGGAGAGGGCATCGTCGAGGATAAGGATGCGAGGATTGCGGATGATGGCACGGGCGATGGCGGTGCGCTGTTTCTGGCCGCCGGAAAGGGTAATGCCGCGTTCGCCCACCGTGGTGGCGTACTGCTCGGGGAAATCCTCGATATCGGCGGCGATGCTGGCTGCCTGGGCCGCCAGGCGGACGGCCTCCTGATCGGTCTGGTCGGTGCCGAAGGCGATGTTCTCCTCCACCGTATCGCTAAACAGGAAGGTTTCCTGGGGCACAAAGCCGATGGCGCGGCGCAGGGTTTCCAGCGGGTAATCAGTAATGGGGCGGCCGTCGAGCAGAACGCTTCCGGCGGGTGCGTCGTAAATGCGGGGAATCAGGCTGACCAGGGTGGACTTGCCCGAGCCGGTGGGGCCGACGATGGCCAGGCTGCTGCCGGCGGGAATCTGCAGGTTCACGTCGCGCAGAACGGGAGTGCCGTTATAGGCGAAGTTGAGGCCGCGAAACTCGATTTCTCCGCGCACGGCAGATGGGGCGGCGCGGTCCACGGAGCTGTCCACCACCTCAGGCTGCTGCTGCATGATTTCGCTAATGCGGGCCAGAGAAGCCGTGCCCCGCTGGAAGATTTGATGACCCAGCCCAGGGCGATCATCGGCCAGGTGAGCAGGAACATGTACTGCAAGTAGGCCACAAACTCGCCCACCGTGATGTGGCCCTGGATGGCTTGGCGGCCGCCCAGCCACAACACCAGCACGATGGCGAAGCCGAGCAGGGTAGTGAGCGTGGGCCACAACATGCCCATCAGGCGCACCAGGCTCAAGCTGCGTTTGATGTATTCCTGATTGGCAGTCTCAAAATTGGCGATCTCGGCGTCTTCCTGGACGTAAGCGCGAATCACGCGGGCAGCGGAAAAATTTTCCTGGGCGCGAGCGGAAATGTCGGAGAACATGGCCTGGATGCGCTCAAAGCGTTCGTGAATGCGCCGCCCGAAATACTGCACCACGATGC
>DASVBI010000425.1:0-9947 GCA_036375915.1 Terriglobales bacterium
CGCGCCAACAAGGACGGCTACATCGCGCGCAAAAAGGAGATTGATTTTCTGGTCGCCATGAACCCGGAAACCGCGCAGGAGGATGTGATGTCGCTGGGCGACGGCGCGGTGGTGCTCTACGACGAGCCGCTCAACCTGCGCAGCCTTCGCCAGGACCTTATTTTCTACTCGGTGCCCTACGACAAGCTGGTGGCCACCATCTGCCCGGAAGCCAAGCTGCGCAAGCTGGTCAAGAACATGGTGTACGTGGGCGTGGTCGCGCGCCTGCTTAACCTGGACATGGCGGAAGTGGAAAAAGCCATCCGCAAGCAGTTTGCGCGCAAGGTGAAGGCGGCGGAATTGAACCTGGCGGCCGCGCGCGCCGGCTACGATTACGCCGTGGCCAGCCTGACCAAGCAGGATCCGTACCGCATTGAGCGCATGGACAAGAACCGGGGCAAGATCATTATTGACGGCAACTCCGCCTCCGCCCTGGGCTGCATGTTTGCCGGCGTCACCGTGGTCACCTGGTACCCCATCACGCCCTCGTCGTCGCTGGTCGAAACCCTCATTGATTACATGAAGCAGTACCGCATCGGCCCTGACGGCAAGGCCACCTTCGCCATCGTGCAGGCGGAAGACGAACTCGCCGCCATCGGCATGGTCATCGGCGCCGGCTGGGCGGGCGCGCGCTCCATGACTGCCACCGCCGGGCCAGGCATCTCCCTGATGTCAGAATTCGCCGGGCTTGCCTACTACACCGAGGTGCCCGCGGTTATCTGGGACATCCAGCGCGTGGGACCCTCCACCGGCCTCCCCACCCGCACTTCGCAGGGCGATGTGCTCTCCACCGCTTTCCTCTCTCACGGCGACACCAGGCACATTCTGCTGTTCCCCTCGTCGCCGCACGAGTGCTTTAGCTTCGCCGGCGAAGCCTTCGACCTGGCGGAGCAATTCCAGACTCCGGTGTTCGTGCTCTCCGATCTCGACCTGGGCATGAATAACTGGATGTCGGAGCCGTTTGAATATCCGGAGAAGCCCATCCAGCGCGGCAAGGTGCTAAGCAAGGAAGACCTGGAGCGGTTGGGCGGCTTCCAGCGCTACAAGGACGTGGATGGCGACGGCATTCCCTACCGCACCTTGCCCGGCACCGAGCATCCGGCGGCGGCCTGGTTCGCGCGCGGCAGCGGTCACAATGAGAAGTCGCAGTACAGCGAGCGGCCTGACGACTTTGAGCACAACATGGAGCGCATCAACCGCAAGTTTGAAACCGCGCGTTCCTATGTGCCGCGCCCCGAGGTGCACACCGGCAAATCCAGGATCGGCATCATCGCCTATGGCACCTCTCACTGGGCCATCACCGAGAGCCGCGACCAATTGCGCACCGGATACAACCTGGAGACCGACTACCTGCGGGTGCGCGCCTACCCCTTCACCCGCGAGGTGCACGAATTTATCGAGAAGCACGACCGTGTCTATGTGGTGGAGCAGAACCGCGACGCGCAGCTCCTGTCGCTGCTCAAGCTGGATGTGGCTCCGGAGCGCATCACGCGCCTGCGCAGCATCGCGCACATCCACGGCTTACCGCTGGACGCGCGTTCCGTAACCGACGAGATCATGATGATGGAGGGCAAGTAAATGGCGAGCACATCCACACCCGCGCCTAAGACCAACCGCATCGGGCTGAGCATTCTGGAGTACAAGGGCGGCAAGACCACGCTCTGTGCCGGCTGCGGCCACAACGCCATCTCCGAGCGCATCCTGGAAGCGATGTACGAAATGGGCGTGCAGCCCGAGCGCGTGGCCAAGCTGAGCGGCATCGGCTGCTCTTCCAAAAGCCCGGCCTACTTCATGAACCGCTCCCACAGCTTCAACGCGGTGCACGGGCGCATGCCGTCGGTGGCCACCGGGGCGGTGCTGGCCAACCGCAACCTGCTGGCTTTGGGCGTCAGCGGCGATGGCGACACCGCCTCCATCGGCATGGGCCAGTTCATCCACCTCATGCGGCGCAACCTGCCCATCATCTACATCATCGAAGACAACGGCGTGTACGGCCTGACCAAGGGCCAGTTTTCTGCCACCGCCGATATTGGTTCCAAGCTGAAGACCGGCGTGATCAACGACCTGCCCGCCATTGACACCTGCGTGCTGGCTATCCAATTGGGCGCCACCTTTGTGGGCCGCTCCTTCTCCGGCGACAAGAAGCAGCTGCACGCCATGATGAAGGCCGCCATTGCCCACCGCGGCACGGTCATGCTCGACGTGATCTCGCCTTGCGTGACCTTCAACGACCACGAGGGCTCTACCAAGTCCTACAAGTACATGAAGGACCACGATGAGCCGCTGCACGAAGTCACCTTCGTGCCGGCTTTCGAGGACATTAGCGTGGATTACGACCCCGGCACCACCTTGGACGTCACCATGCACGATGGCTCCCAGCTGCGCCTGCGCAAGCTGGAAGAGGACTATGACCCCACCAACCGCATTGGCGCCATTACCCGCCTGCTGGAGGCGCACGACAAGAACGAGGTGCTGACGGGCGTGCTCTACGTGAACACCAAGGCGCCCAATTTCCTCGACCTGGTGAACATGACCGACAAGCCCCTCGCCACTTTGCCGCAGGAGGTTACGCGCCCCAGCCGCAAAGTGCTGGAAGAGTGTATGGAGGAATTGCGGTAGGGCGGGAGTCAGGAATCGGTTGTCAGGAGTCAGCAATTCAAGTGTGGGTACAGGCACTCTTGCCTGTGCAGCGACTCAGAGAAAGGCCCTCCGTCAGCCAGGAGGGCCATGATACTTCCAGAATTCTTTGTGGCGCGGGAGCCCTCGTTCGCCGGCATCATCCTGGCACGGAGGTTTCCCGCGGCGGAACGGCTCCTTACCGCCGACTACCGACTCCTGACTCCGGTTCTAGCGCCGTTTTCTTTTTCCTGTGGTTTTCGTTCCAGTGGCTTTTCGGGCATTAACTAATTCGTCTTCATCGCGGTCCAGCAGGCTGGCCTGCTCGGGCTCGCCGCTGTGTTCGGCGTTCTCGCCGGGCTCGGGAAAGTCGGTGTCGGAGGACTTAAGCAGGGGATCCTCTCCCCGATGAGGCAGTTGCCCTGCCATCGAGGTGTTGCCCCTTTCCTTGGGATTCTCCGGCTCGAATGCTCCCTTGTGGCTATCCATGTCCACCGTCCTGGTCAGTATCGCCATAAAGCGCCCTCCCTCTGATGTCGGGGGCTACCCCAATTGTTGCTCCCCGCTAGCGGGACCCGCAACTTTTTGCCGGATTAGGGTTTGAAAAACCAGAGATAAAGTGCAAGAGTGGGAAAGTCAGGGGGCGTGTATGAAGCAAGCAGGACGGCTGCTTTGCCTGTGCTTGTTGGTGAGCCTTGGGTCGTGGGCGCAAGATGCGCCCTCAACCGCCCCAAAATCACGCAAGGCGCACAGCGCACCCGCGCACAAGATGTCATCCCACGCCGCCCGGAAGCTTTCAATACGAGAGAAGCAGGAACGAGCGCGTATGAGCGCCGACCAGCGCCGTCAAGCCAAGTTGGCCAAGAAGCAGCGCAAGGAAGCCAAAAAGCGCTCCCGCCGCCTGGATAGGACCGCTGTAAAAGCCCAGTAGCAGGGACAACCCCACCTATACGCAGAGGAAAAGGAGTTTTGAGGAGGCGCTGGTCTGCGCCGCCGCTGCAGATTTTTTTCCAGTCCGGCGCTGCCTGAGACCAACTATTCCGCCGGGGGCGTGCGCCGGGTCCGCGAGGGAACCACGCCCAGGCGCCGCAGCCGTTCGCGAGCCTGCGTGGCCTCGGGAGAGCGCGGAAAGCGCTGGATGAGTTGGCTCAGTTCGCGAACCCCGCCTTGTTTGTCCCCGAGTTCAATCAGGGAGTAGCCCTTCTTGAGCTGGGCGGAAGCGGCCTTATTGCCGCTGGGGAACTGCTGCAGCACCTTATCGTAGTCTTGGGCCGCGGCCTGGTAGTTTCCAGCGCGATACTCCATTTCAGCCACATAGAACAGCGCATTGCCGGCCAGGTCGGTATTGGGATAAGCCTTCACGTATTCGCCGAATTCCTGCTTGGCCAAGTCCATATTGCCGGCGTTGTAGTCGCGCACCGCGTTGTTGTAGAGCACGTCAGGGGGCGGAGCCTGCGGCTGCTGCTGTTGCTGGGTTTGCAGGTTCTGCTGGGCCGTCTGCATGGCCTCCAGCTGCTGCGTCACCCTTGCCAGCCGGGCCTTAAGCTCATCCAGACTGTCGTTGAGCGTCTGAATCTGCCCGGAGAGCTGGTCGCTGCGCGTGCCCGCGTCCGCGTTTTGCTTCTGCATCACCTGCTGCAGCTGGGTCATGGTGCCCGCCAGCTTGTTCATGGTGTCGGTGTTCTGCTCGATCAGGTTTTTCATCACCCCCATGCCCTGATCGAAGGATTGCTGCATGCGCGCCACCTGGTCCTGCAGGGCCTGCACCTGCGTCTGTAGCTGCACAATCTCCTTGCTGACGCCGAAAGCGGGCAGGTTCAGCAACAGCACCGCAACGATAAAAGCAACCGCGATAAGTCTTTGAGTTTTCATAAACGTTCCCATATCTGGAGGCAGAGTTCCTGTCTTGCTTGGATGCATGGCACAGCCTCTGGAGCCAAAGCCTCGAAATCAGCCTGGACAGGGCATGCGCTTCCTGCCGCCAACACCGGTTTCAGGAGAGCAGGAACTCCTTTACCGCTAGGATACAGCGAAGGGTGGCGTGCCTGCAGCCCCTTCTGGCTGCGAGCGCCGCCACCCGCCTTTATTCCGGGCTCACTTCTGGTACACGAAATGAGCGCGCCGGTTTTGTTGCCAGCACTCTTCGCTGTGCTCGGTGCAGAACGGTTTTTCCTTGCCGTAGCTGATGGTCTTGATGCTCTCGGCGGGCACCCCGTCCTGGACCAGCGCAGTCTTGGCGGCATTGGCGCGGTTGTCGCCCAAGGCCAGGTTGTACTCGGTGGAGCCGCGCTCGTCGCAGTGCCCTTCGATCGTCACTTTGATGTTGGGGTGCTGCTTGAGGAAAGCGGCGTCGGCCTGGGCTGCTGCCTGCTGGTCGGCCCGTACATCGTACTTGTCGAAGTCGAAGTAGATGTCCTTAACATTCTGGTTAAAGAGCTCTTCTTCGGTAGCCGTAGGCGCTGGCGGCGGCGGTGGCGGCGGCTGGGTCACGGTGACACGCGCCGTAGCCTCCTGCGTTCCGCCCGCACCTTTGGCGCTCAAATGATAGGTGGTGGAGTCAGTCGGCGAAACCGACTGGCTGCCGTTGGGCTGCACCGTGCCAATCCCGTTGTCAATGCTGACATCGGTGGCGTTCTGGGTTTCCCAGGTGAGCGTTGTAGACTGGCCCTTCTCGATGGTGCTGGGATTGGCTGTAAGCGACGCCGTTGGAGCGGCCGGTGGTGGTGGTGGTGGCGGCGGTGGCGGCGCCACTTTCTTCTTGCAGGCGCCGAGCGTGAGAACGACGCCTAACGCGATCACGAGCGTAATCCACTTCTTATGGCTGTGCTTCACCTCATCCTCCCTTGAAAACAAACGCGCCAGGGGACTGGCGCGCGCAATCGAATCCGCGGCTCCCGGGAGAAGTTTCTCCCGCGATGTCCGCCAAAACAAAAACTCTTCGTGATGAAACTGGCTTGTTCTATTTCCAACTCCAGTTCGGCTCGTAATTGCCGCCCGAGGTCGTTAACTGCTGCTGCTGCGTTCCATCCGCCAGCATGGTCCAGATTTCCTCCCGGCCGGAGCGGCTGGACTGAAACACCAGGTGCCGGCTATCCGGCGACCAGGAAGGGAAGTCATTGCGCCCTTCGCCATGGGTCAACTGCGCCCAGGTGTGCGTGGTCACGTCCATAACATAAATGTCCTGCGCGCCCGGTTCACCGGGTCCATAGCGGCGCATCCAGGAAAACGCCAGAAATTGCCCATTCGGTGACCATGATGGCGAAACCGCATAGCCTTCGTCTGTGACGTGCTGCTGGTTGGTGCCATCTGCTTCCATAATGCAAATCTGCGGCAGATGTGTCACCTGGCTTCGCTCTACCCAGGCAATCTGCCCTCCCGTTTTGGGATTCCAGACCGGAGCGACATCGGGGCCGGCAAACACCGTCAGCCGCTTCAGGCCCGCGCCATCGGAGTCGGTAACGTAAAGCTCTGGGTCCCCGGTACGCGAGGAAGAAAAAGCCAGATGAGTGCCGTCGGGCGACCAGGCAGGCGTCAGGTTGGAGCCGCCAAAAGCCGGGAAGTGCACCAATCGGCCTAAATCCTGGGAATACATCAGAATTTCCCAGCCGTTCTTGGTCATGCCGCTGAAGGCTACGCGGCTGCTGTCGGGGGAAATGCGCGGCGAGAGCGCGATGGAGCCCAAATGGCTCAACTGGTGCTGGTTGCCGCCGTCATAATCCATCTCCCAGATTTCTTTGTGGCCGCTGCGGCTGCTGACGAACACAATCTTGGTTTCGGCGATGCCGTTGATGCCGCCTCCCAGGCGAAAAATAATCTCGTCGGCAAACTTATGGGCGATGCTGCGCGCCGCCTCCTGGTTCGCGGTATCGCCGTATTGCTTGCCCAGGATTTGCGGATTGCTGGTGTTTTTTAGGTCGTAGAGCCAGCCCTGTACCGTAAGCTTGCTGCCGGTTACACCCAAATTGCCGAAAACCAGCATGGCGGCATTGGGGGGCGGGCTGCTCCACTGGCTCATGTTCACGTCCTGCGGCGCGCCCGGAACCTGCGTGGGCATGAAGCTCTTTGAAACTAGGTCGAAAATGCCGGCGTGGTCGAGATCGTAAAACAGCGTGTCATCAAATACCTTTTGCAGAGCCGCGGTTTGCGCCTCGGCGCTGCTGGGTTTGAAATCGGGAACCGCCATGCGCACCTTTTCCACACCCAGACCGGTGCCGGTGCGGATCCAGTCCTGTTGCGCCACCACCAACACGGAGCAGAAGAAGACACTGATAACGACGGATATCACACGTTTCATCACTGATTTGACCCTATCAACCTTGGAGTTGAGGATTCAACGAAAATTTCATCCAAGAACCTGAAAGCGCATCAGCGGTGGTAGTCGAACCAGAACTCCACCGAAACTCTGCTGCCGGAGTAATCCGAGGGCAGGGGGCCGAAACTGTCAATGCGCTGCAAAGTGTGGATGGCGGACTGGTCCAGCGAAGGCACGCCGCTGGATTGCTCAACGCGAATATTGCTCGGCTGGCCGGAGCGGGTGATGTCAAAGGTGACGTAACAGCGCGCCGCCGTGCTGATGCGCGGATCAATTTCGTACTTCATCCAGTTCTCAGAAATCTTGTTGCGCATGGCGTTTACATACCAGCCGTAACGGCTTCCGAAATCGCCGCCTCCGCCGGTGAAGTTGAATCCGCCCTTGGCTCCGCCCGAGGTGAAGCCGTATAGATTGGTGACCGGGCCGCCCTCGCCATAGGGCACAACATTGCTGGCTTCCGGAATCGGCTGGATGGGTTGGGCGCGGTCCACGGAAGGAATCCGCTCCCGCGGTTTGCGCTTGGCCTCGCGCGTGGGAATAGGAATCGCCTCCGGCTGCTCCACCTCTTTCGGCTGGGGCAGGGATTGCGACAAGCCCTTGGACTCATTGGCCAGCACGTTTTGCGTTTTGATGGGGCTGGCGGGGAGGGGAATGGTGGAGACCAGAGTGGCGCTCATGGCGTCGCCGCCGGTGCCCGTGCCCGCTCCCCAGTTCTCGCCCGGAAAATGCACGACGGAATAGACGAGGATGGACGCGAACAAGGCGCCATGCAGGACCGCCGACCAGACCAGCGGCCGGCGCCAGGGGTCATGCTCGAAGAAAATGTCAGCGCTTGCTGCCATGTTCCTGCAAAGGCTGGGTCACGATGCTCACGTTGGTGATGCCTGACTGCTTCACCGCGTCCATCACCGTGGCGAAGGCGCCGAACGGCACATCCTGGTCGGCGCGCAAAAAAATGGATTGCCGCGAGGGATCGCGCAGCCTCTGGTGCAGCGCGGCGGGAATCTCGTTGATGTTGATGGGATTGTTACCCAGAAAAACCCGCTGCTGCCGGTCAATGCTGATGACCACCCGCTCTTCGGTGATCTCCTTCACGGTACGCGTCTTGGGCACGCTCACATCAATGCCCGATTGCAGCACCGGAGCGGTCACCATAAATATGATCAGCAGCACCAGCACCACGTCCACCAGCGGGGTGACGTTGATGTCCGAAAGCGAGCTTTGCGTCCGGCCTTGGGCGTTCGTGAAAGCCATTAATCGCGAACCTCGCTGAGCGCGCTCCGGTAGGTGGAGTGCGGTTGCTGTGGCGGCGCCGGTGCGGTGCGTTCAAACGTATTAAGCAGCTCCAGAGAGAAATCGTCGCTGCGTGCCGCGAACTCCTTGATCTGGTGACTGAAGGCGTTATAGGCGATCACCGCCGGAATGGCGGCGAACAGCCCGGCGGCGGTCGTGATCAGGGCTTCGGAAATGCCGGGCGCGACCGCGCGCAATGTAGCGGCGCCGGCGGTGCCCAGTCCCTGAAAAGCGTCAATGATGCCCCACACCGTGCCGAACAGGCCGATAAAAGGTGTGACCGCCCCGGTGGTGGCCAGCCAGGGCAGGCGGCGTTCCAGGCGCGTCATTTCTTCCGAGGCCGCAATCTGCGTGGCCCGCTGGATGGCGGTTAGCCGCGGCGCGGCCCCGCCCTGGCGCCGGTACTCGTCGTAGGCGTTTTCAAATACCCCCACCAGAGGGCTGGGCTTGAACTGCTCCGCCACCGCCGCCACGTCCTGCAGGCGCGTCGCTTTTCGGAACGCACGCACAAAGCGCCCGCTCTGTGCCCGCGCCCGCTTCAGCGCGCTCCATTTGGCCAGGATGATGGCCCAGGAAAATAAGCTGAACCCCAGCAGGATGAGCAGAACGATCTTGGCTACCGGGCCGGTTTGCTGGATCAGGTTACCGACCTCGCCACCTACAAAGGCTGCTAGAAATTGAGCAATTAGCATCACAGACGACCAGGCGCAAGGCGCCTGCCGGCCCCCCTATGTTGACAGATTTCCCTTAGGTTACGTGAAGACATTATATCTCCAGAGATGCGGGAAAGCTCCCAAGCGTCTACCTTAGTTACAGTTGCGAATCAAATCAGGTAACCGGGGAAAGGCCGTAGACGGCGGGGGTCAGGAGTCAGCAGTCAGCGTCATCTGTGGCACGCGCGCCCTGGCCCGCGTGGTTGTAGCGCCGGCGTGTTGCCGGCTGTCCAGGTCTTAGCGCCTTTGCGGCGCCCTCGCTCAGGAACTTTAGCCGCGAAGCGGCTTGCGAATGTAGCCCCGGGCGTAAACCCGGGGAATCGAGTTCGTGGCAGCTGCGAGCCCCTTTAGGGGCGAAAGATGCGTTCAGCGCCGCAGCAGGCCACCGCGCCGGTCCGCCAGTGCCAGTACCAGCAGCACGATCACCAGCAAGCCCAGCAGTCCACTGGGATAGTAGCCCCAGCCCACGCTATACGGCCAGGCAGGCAAGGCAAAGACCAGCAACAGCAGCAAAATGATGAGCAACAGCATGCGATTCCTCCTTCGCATCTACTTCCCCTTTCTATGGCCCTTGCGCTTGTGCTGCTTCATGACCGTGCGGGCGGCGACTTCCTTGGCGCGCTTGCCGTAACGTCCGGAGCGCTGCGCGCTTTTCTTGATGTGCTCGTACTGGCGTTGTTCCTTGCTGCCGACGCCGCGCACGTGCTTGCGACCAGGCATGGTGGACCTCCGTAAGGCCCTCCAGGGGTGGGCGAATCGGCAACGGGCCAAGCGCTTAAACCTTGCGGAGCAGGTTGCATGGAGCTGTCAGACTCAAGCCTTGGCCCGTTGCACCAGCTCTGATGCGGCTTAGACGTAAGTAGGTTTTCCCTCCGTCCGAGCCGTCTGTTTCTTAAACTCCTCTAAAGTTCTGTCATGTTGAGCGAGGGCGCATGCCCGAGTCGAAACACCCCTGCGCGGGTGGAGCTGCCCCG
>DASVBI010000186.1:0-5252 GCA_036375915.1 Terriglobales bacterium
TTAAGGTGGGCGTGCTGCAAACATGATTCACCACGGAGGCACGGAGACACGGAGAAAACTGATGGAATGAATGAAGTAAATCTCATCGAATGCCCCCGCGATGCCTGGCAAGGGCTGAAGGGCCAGATTCCGGCTGAGGCCAAGGCCGCCTACCTGAACGCGCTGATTGGCGCGGGGTTCAAGCACATTGACGCGGTGTCGTTCGTCTCGCCCAAAGCGGTTCCACAGATGGCGGACTCTGAGAAGGTGCTCGAGGAACTCGACCCGCCGGATGACGTTGAGATCATCGGCATCGTGGTCAACAGCAAAGGCGCCGAACGCGCCATCGCCACCAATGCCGTGCGCACGCTTGGCTTCCCCTACTCGGTTTCGCCCACGTTTCTGGAAAAGAACCAGAACCAGACGCTGGAAGCGGCCCTCGATGAACTGGAAACCATCGAGAAGAAGGCGGATGAGGCCGGACTGGAGGTTGTGGTTTACATTTCCATGGCCTTCGGCAATCCTTACGGAGACGCTTGGAGTGTGGAGGAGGTGGTGGAGGCGGTTGGCCTTCTCGAGGCCTCGGACATCCACATGATTTCGCTCGCCGACACGGTGGGCACGGCGGGCCCGCAGCAGATTGGCGAACTCGCTTCCGCGGTGCTGGCCAAATACGGCTACCTGGAAATTGGCGTGCACCTGCACAGCCGCCCGGAGCAGGCTGTGGACAAGGTTCTTGCCGCCTACGAAGCCGGCTGCCGCCGCTTTGACTCCGCCCTGGGAGGGCTGGGAGGATGTCCCTTCGCGCAGGACGAACTGGTGGGCAACATTCCCACGGAGAAGGTGCTGGAAGCGCTGAAGCAGCGTGGCGTTACCCCGCCCATTCAGCGTTCGCTGGAGAGTGTGCTGAAGATGTCAGCGGAGATTGGGAGTAAATTTAGAATTTAGTAATTTGCAATTGGTAATTTGTAACTTCTTTCGTTGGGTTGCTGTAGTCGGGATTCAAATTACCAAGTACAAATTACTAATTTACAAATCCCACGAGGCCCACAAATCTGCAACTCGCTCACGACGGCCACCTCGCTACCATCACTCTCAACCGCCCCGATAAGCGCAACGCGCTCAGCTTTGAATTGCTGGATGAATTGATGGCGGCGCTGGACGAGGTGGAGCGCGGCCCCGCCCAGGTGCTCATCATCACGGGCGCGGGCAAGGCCTTCTGCGCCGGACTCGACCTGGACGGCCTAAAAGCGCTGCTGGGCAAGACCCACGAGCAGAACGTGCAAGACTCTGCCCGCATGGCGCAGATTTTTCGCCGGCTCTACGATTTTCCCAAGCCCACCCTTGCCGCCGTGAATGGCGCCGCTATCGCCGGCGGCACCGGCATCGCCACCATGTGCGACTTCACGCTGGCGGTGCCGGAAGCCAAGTTTGGCTACACCGAGGTGCGCATCGGCTTCGTGCCCGCCATCGTTTCCTCCATTCTGGTGTGGCAGGTGGGCCATAAGATTGCCCGCGACCTGCTCATGACCGGCCGGTTGTTCGACGCCGCCGAGGCCTACCGCTTCGGCCTGGTGAACGAGGTGGTCCCACCGGAGCGCCTGCTGGACCGCGCCCACGAACTGGCGGCGCAACTGATGGAGAACAGCCCATCCTCGGTGCGGCAGACCAAAAAGCTGATCAACAGCTTTATTTCGCGCACCCTGGATGAGCAAATTGCGCAGGCGGTGGAGGACAATGCCCGCATTCGCACCACCGCCGACTTTCGCGAGGGCATCACCGCGTTTCTGGAGAAGCGGAAGCCAAGGTGGTCGGGCAAGTAGCTGGCTAGCTGACTGGCTGAGTAGCTGGCTCGCTGAAAAAGCACTCAGGAATCAGCACTCAGCATTCGGCCGGCGACGAGCATTGCCAGCGCGCTGCCGCGGAAGCTTCGGGGCGGATTGCTGAGTGCTGAGTGCTGAATGCTGGATGTTAAGCTAGTCAGCTAGCCAGCCCGATAGCCAGTTAGCCTAAGAACAACGATGACGAAACCCGCTACCACCGCCGCCACCGCGCTCTCCCGCATCCGCGTGCGCTACGCGGAAACCGACCAGATGGGTGTGGTTTACCACTCCAACTATTTCATCTGGTTTGAAGTGGGGCGGGTGGACCTGTTGCGCGAACTGGGCTTCACCTACCGCGAAATGGAACAGGAGGACGGCTGCTACATCGCAGTGGTGGACGCACGCTGCCGCTTCAAGGCGCCGGCGCGCTATGACGACGAAATCGTCATCCGCACGCACTTGAAGAACGTGCGCGAGTCGCTCATCCACTTTGGCTATGAAGCGGTGCGGGAAAGCGATGGCACGCTGCTGGCCGAAGGCGAGACCACGCACATCGTCACCGGCCGAGACATGCGCAAGCGCGAGCTGCCGGCGAAATATAGGGCGTCGTTTAAGGCGGCGGTGGACAAAAGCAGCTAACTAGCTGGCTAGCTGACTCGCTATCTGGCTTGACTGTACTGTAATCAGCATTTAGCACTTAACATTTGGCCAGCGGCGCGCATTACCCAGGAATTAGGCCACAGTTCAATGGCGAAGTGCCAGATGCCAAGTGCCAATCGCTCAGAGCTAGTAAGCTAGTCGGCCAGGCAGCTAGTCAGCGATCCAGCTACCCCATGAACGCTCTCCACATTGACGGCAACTCGCTCACCTTCGCCGACGTACGCGAGGTGGTCTACGACTTCCGCCCCGTGCTGCTGGGTGCCGACGCCCGCGCGGCGGTTAACCGCGCCCGCGCCGTAGTGGATGACCAGGTGGCCAACAACCGCGTGGCCTACGCTATCACCACCGGAGTGGGCAAGCTGGCCGACGTGCGCATTCCGCCCGAGCAGATCCGCCAGCTGCAGCTCAACCTGATCCGCTCCCACTGCGCCGGCGTGGGTGAACCGCTCACCGAGCCGGAAGTGCGCGCCATGATGCTGCTGCGCGCCAACTCGCTTTCCAAAGGCTACTCCGGCGTGCGGGCACTGGTGATAGACACCCTCTGCGAGATGCTCAACCGCCGCGTCCATCCCGTGGTGCCGGCGCGGGGCAGCGTGGGCGCCAGCGGCGACCTGGCTCCCCTGGCCCACCTGGTGCTGCCCATGCTGGGCGAAGGCCAGGTGCTGATTGCCGACCGCAGCGGCAAGTACAGCGGCGCGCATCTGCCCGCCGCCGACGCTCTGCGCGAGGCCGGCATCAAGCCCCTGGTGCTGGAAGCCAAGGAGGCGGTGTCGCTCATCAACGGAACCCAGGGCATGTTGTCGGTGGGAGCACTGGCGCTGTTGGCCGCCGAGGTGCTGGTGGATTCGGCCGACGTGATCGGGGCGCTTACCTTGGACGCGCTGCGCGGCACGGATGCCGCCTTCGATGCCCGCATTCACCAGGTGCGCCCGCATTCCGGCCAGTTGCGCACGGCGGAGAACCTGCGCCGCCTGCTGGAAGGCAGCCAGATCCGCGAATCGCACCGCGAGTGCGGCCGCGTGCAGGACGCCTACTCGCTGCGCTGCATGCCACAGGTGCACGGCGCCGTGCGCGATACACTGGCTCATTGCCGCCGGGTGATGGAAACGGAAATCAACTCCGCCGTGGATAATCCCCTGGTCTTCGCTCCCTCTCACCGTCCCGGAGAGAAGAATGGCGAGGGCGAAGGCGACATTCTCTCCGGCGGCAACTTCCACGGGGAACCGGTGGCCTTTGTGCTCGACTTTCTGGGCATTGCGCTGAGTGGACTGGCCGGTATTTCCGAGCGCCGCCTAGAGAGGCTGGTGAATCCCGCGCTGAATGAAGGCTTGCCGCCGTTTCTGGCGCCCGGCGCCGGTCTCAATTCCGGCTTCATGATGGCGCAGGTGACGGCCGCCGCCCTGGCCAGCGAGAACAAGGTTCTGGCGCACCCCGCGTCGGTGGACTCCATCACCACTTCCGGCAATAAGGAGGACTACGTTTCCATGGGGATGGCGGCTTCGCTCAAGCTGCGGCAAATCGTGGCCAACACCCGCCACGTGCTGGCCATTGAGGCCATGGCGGCTGCCCAGGGCATTGACTTTCTGGCGCCGCTCAAGACCAGCAAGCGCCTGCAAGCCGCCCATGCCGCCATCCGCTCGGTTTCTCCTCCCATCGAGCATGACCGCGTGCTGGCCGAGGACTTTGCCAGGATTTCCGATCTGATTGCCAGCGGCAAAGTTGCCGGCGTGCTGCGCTGACTGCATTCGCGGAACTTCATTCGCCGCGGATCCACGCGGATGAACGCGGATGAACGCGGATTCGAATCTGATTTGAGAACCCTTTCTCGAATGTCATCCTGAGCGCAGCGGGATCGGTTCGCTTGCGAGCCAACCCCGGGGCCGAAGGACCTTGCGTTATCGCCAGGCCTCACAAGCACAAGGTGCTTCGACTCTCCTCGCCGCTAGCGCGGCTGCGGCTCGCTCAGCATGACAGGTAAAAAGATTTTGCTGATTTCCGGATTCACGCGGATAAATGCGGATTCACATTTGATTTTCTTGGATGTCATCCTGAGCGAGGGCGAATGCCCGAGTCGAAGGCCCCCAGCGTGCCATACCTGACCTCACTTGCGCAAAGGCATTCTTAGCCTGGTGGTGGACTCTTTAATCGTCAATCGTAAATCACCAATCGTCAATCGCTCTCACTCCTCCCTATGCACCGTTTCCGGCGAAAATGCGGGCAGGCAGATGGCGATGTACTCGGCGCCTTCCGGGGTGGAGTACTCAACCCACTCGCCGCGATGGGCAATTACCGCCTGGCCGGCACGCACGTCTAGGTGCCCGCCTTGGTGTGTGACCCGCAGTGTGCCTTTGAGCACGACCGTGTATTCGTCGAATTCCGGCGTCTGGCGCGGCTCTGACCAGCCTTCTGGGCTGCGCATGTGGGCCACGCTCAAATGTGTGCTCTTCGAGTTGACGCGGCCGATGTATTCGTCAATCAGCTTGGGCTTGGTGCCGGCGGCCTGGATGCGGGTGGGTTGAGAGATTAGGGTTGGCATGGTTTCTTCAATCACGCCTTTCTTCATCTGTCATATTTAGAGAGGGCGCGCGCCCGAGTCGAAATTGAGGCGTTTAGCGGGCGTTTGAGCCCGTTGCCTTACGCGTGATCCGCCTTCATCGGCGTAAATCCGCGGCGTAGAAGTTGAATTGCTAACTGCCAGCTGCCGCCTTGCTCCCATCCAGCCCCAGCTCGCCCGCGATTCCTTTCATGGCCTCGATGCAGAAGGCGATGTGCTGCTCCAGTTCCACGCCC
>DASVBI010000739.1:0-2545 GCA_036375915.1 Terriglobales bacterium
ATGAAGGTCAGCATCACCGTGGTGGCGACGAAGACCTTGGCGGCGGGACGGCGGATGCTGGTGCTGCTCGACATTGCGTTTGGGATTTACTTCAACGGCCGGAACACACAAATATCCTTCTACCTGCGGACAAACGCTCAAGATAACACATCAGGCGGGGGTCTTTCAGCCTCATCGGGCGACAAGGCGCGACACTAGCGCGAGTCGGGCGACTCCTGACTCATTTCCTCTTCGCGGCGGCGCAGAAAAGCCTCGACTCTCCGCAAGCAGTTGAAGAAGCGCTGCGGGAGGACCGGGCCTGGACGCGAGCCCGGAGCGGGCGAGGGCCCGGCGTTCAGATAGGTGCGGGTGATGCGGTCGTGCCAGCAGAGCGTATCCTCGTCCAGCAAGCACCAGAGAAAGCCCAGACCCAGGGAAACGGCGGACAGAGCCATGGCCAGAGCGCGCCAGCGGCGGGTGCTGCGCCCGGGAGCGCTGCCATCAAAGTCGCTCAAACGAAGGCCGATCAGGCGCATGCCCGGAGTCGAGGCGGTATAGACCAGAAAAACGTACTGGAACACAGCCCACAGAATGGCAGGCAGCGCCACTCCTAGGCCCAGCAATACGTGAAGGGAGGGCAGCAGGGTGGCGATCTTGTCCGCAATCATGGCGAACATCAGCGTGGCAGCCCCCACCAGCGCCCCATCCAGGCCCGCAGCCAACGTGCGCTGGCCGAGCGAAGCTACCTGCAGCGGCAGTTCCAGGTCGCTGGCTACGGCCGCTTCCTCCGGCTGCAGAATGATGCCCCCCAGCGGCACCTGCTTGGAAACGGTTTCCGGGGCGTCCAGGATGCGCGGCAAATCCAGCATGGACTCCGCCAACTCGTCGGGACGCGGCGGCGGCGGGACCAGCGGACGCGGGAACTCAATAATGTTGTTGGCGTCCGGGGCCAGAACAGGCGGTTCCTCCAGTTCCTCCGGTACGGCCGCAGCCGCGGTCGCCGCCTCCGATCGGCCGGGCGGCGTGCAGGCAGCGGCGCGAGGCGGATCGGGGGCGGAAGTGGGGGTTGAAGAATAAGCCGGAGGATCAAATTTCAGGGCCAGCGAAGGATAGCGCGGCGGCTTTCTGGTTCTGCGGGAATGGTAATTGTGCAGGCGGGCGGCGACTTCCTGGCGCCACTGCGGGCCCTCGGGCGGTAACTCATCAGAGCCATCGCTCACAGCCCTGCCAGCAGCAGCCTCGAGCGCTGATTGCGAGCTCAAATTTGCCGTTTCCACCGCACACTCGTCGGCAGGCGGCGATGGGCCATCAGAAAGTAGGTAATCGGTTGCTTCCATTGCGAATGGATCGGCGTGATCTTCGGAATCGCAAGCGGTGGCGGTCTCATCACGACTGCCAGCTTCTGGCGGCGTCGGGCTTTCGCGGTCAGCGCTGGGCAAAGGTGAGTGGTTGCCGGCCGGTCCGGGGATAAAGCGCGGCCGAAGCTGAGGGCTGGAGGTCTCAAGGCTGGCGGCAAACTGCTGCTCGCTGAAGTCGCTGCTCTCAGCCTCCAGCAGCACGCCCGCCTCGACGTCCGCCGCCGCGTCGTCAGAGGAAATTCCGCTGGGATAAAAGCGGGGCCGCACGCGCTCCGGCCGCGAATGAGTGCCGTGGCCGTCGCCGCCACTCGAGGTACAGGACATAGGTCGTTGGAAGATCGCCGGGAGCACGGAAACTCGCCAGGCAGCGCCGCGCGGCATCAGCCTGTGGCTTTGCTTGCATCGCTGCGCCGTGCTAAGTTCGGAAGTTCAGCAACACTTTGGCCAGCAGGCGCGTGCGCTTCTGATGAATCTCCGCTTTCGAATCCTTATCACGGCAGCCTGGGTTTGTCATCTGCTGTTCGCCGTTCCCATAGTTACCAGCCAGTTGCGTCCACACGCTTCCCTGGAATTTCCTTCGGTAGCGGGATTGCAGCCGCCCCCCTTGCAGCTTCAGTTGCAGCCCCCGGCCGCGGCCTGCAGCGGAACCATCACCCACGTCCATTCTCCGGAGCAACCCCTGGAGACCATCATCCAGGCGTGTGAACAGGAGCGCACCGGCGGCGTTTACAAAGCCAATGGCAACGTGCTGCTCACCCGCGGCAACTACCTGCTCTACGCCGACCACGTTACCTACGATCCCAAAAGCGGAGAAACCACGGAGACCGGCCACGTGATCCTGGATGGTGGCCCCCATGACGAACACCTGGAGGCCACCCACGGCACCTACAATGTGCGCACCGAGGTGGGCACCTTCTACCAGGTAAGCGGCACCCTGGGCATACGCTTTCACGGGCAACTGGTGACCCTCACTTCCTCCAACCCCTTCGCCTTTACCGGTAAAGTGGTGGATAAACTCGGGCCTGACCGCTACCTGGTACACCACGGCACGGTTACTTCCTGCCAAGTGCCGCATCCCATCTGGACCTTCAACGCTCCGCGCACCGTGGTAGAGGTGGGCGGCGACGCCAAAATTTACCGCAGCACTTTCCGGGTAAAGGGAATACCCACTTTTTTTATGCCTTACGCCACCCATCCGGTGGATCACC
>DASVBI010000721.1:0-3746 GCA_036375915.1 Terriglobales bacterium
GGAGGGGAGAAGGAGATTTCGGTTTTCATGGTGTCCATTTTCTAGGTTAGCGAAAGGGTGGAAGGTTTGTCATCTCGGCAACCCATTCTCGCCACAGAGACATAGAGACACAGAGTATAAGAGGGAGTCGTCTGCAAGGGAGACGTTGTAAGCAACGTCTCTACCGGAATGCATCGGCAGGCTGAGCACATTGGTAGAGACGTAACTTGTTACGTCTCCTTGAAATTCGAGCGATCAGATCGCGTCCAGCACCCCTTGCTCCAGGATGGGACGCTGGTTTCGCATAAGGCGCTGTTGCAGGTCAGAGAAATCAACCCAGCAGGGAATGCCTTCCCAGGAGGGGCGCAATTCGCCTTCCGCTTCCGCCAGAAAAACAGAAACCCGAGAGGGATAGGGAACGGAGGTGGAGTAGCGGAGCAGGAGGGAATGGGAGGTCAGGCGAAGGCCGGTCTCTTCCAGCAGTTCGCGGGCGAGGGTACGCTCATCGGATTCCCAGAACAGCGCCAGGCCGCCGGGAAAGGCCAGACCCAGGCCATCGCTGCGCTCAATAACAAGAAAGCGGTTACCCCGCCGGATTACCGCGGCGGAGCCACGCAGGGCGCCAAAAACGGGGAAGCGGCCATAGGCCGCAATGCAGGTTCTGGAGATCACGCGAAACAGCCGCTGCTGCAAGCTCCAGGGCACGCTAGCAGGGTATCAGCGGCGTCGAATCACCCAAAATCTATTAGGATTGCTTATGAAGTGTATAAAAATCATAAGCTTGACTAATTAATTCTGACCTGCGATAGTGCCCCTACACCTTGCCGCTCCCAGCCGGCAATCATTCGGAAAAGATTTGATGTCCAGCCACAACGGAAAACGCCGCAGCGCCCCCCTCGTCGCGGGGTGGAACCGCGCGCCGGCCCGGGCCATGCTGCACGCCGCCGGCTTCAGCCGCGAAGATCTGGAAAAGCCGCTCATCGGTGTGGCCAATACCTGGATCGAGATCGGCCCCTGCAACCTGCACCTGCGCGAACTGGCGGAATACGTGAAGCAGGGCGTTCGCGAAGCCGGCGGCACGCCGCTGGAGTTCAACACGGTTTCCATTTCCGATGGCATCACCATGGGTAGCGAGGGCATGAAGGCCTCGCTGGTGAGCCGCGAGGTGATTGCCGACTCCATCGAACTGGTGGGGCGGGGAAACATGTTTGACGGCATGATCGCGCTCTCCGGCTGCGACAAGACCATTCCGGGGACGGTGATGGCCCTGTGCCGCCTGGATATTCCGTCGCTGATGATTTACGGCGGCTCGATCGCGCCGGGCAAGTTCGAAGGCAAAGACGTTTCCATCCAGGATGTATTCGAGGCGGTGGGAGCGCACGCGCGCGGCACCATGACCAACGAGCGGCTCGCCTGCCTGGAAGACAGCGCCTGTCCCGGGGCGGGCGCCTGCGGCGGGCAATTCACCGCCAACACCATGGCCATGGCCACGGAGTTCCTGGGAATTTCACCGCTGGGCAGCGCCAGCGTGCCGGCCACCGATGCCGAGAAACACGAAGTTTGCCGGCGGGCGGGAGCGCAGGTAATGGAACTCTACCGGCGCGACTTGCGTCCCAAGGCCATCATCACGCGGCAAGCGCTGGAGAATGCGATTGCCAGCGTGTGCGCTTCCGGTGGTTCCACGAATGCCGTGCTTCATCTGCTGGCCATTGCCGCGGAACTGGGCATTGCGCTGAGCATGGACGATTTCAATCCCATCAGCAAGAAAGTTCCGCTGCTGGCCGACTTGAAACCGGCCGGCCGATTCATGGCTACCGACCTGTACCGCGCGGGCGGCACGCGCCTGCTGGCCAAGCGCTTGCACGAAGCCGGACTGCTCCATTCCAAGGCGATGACCACGTCGGGGCGCACGCTGGGAGAAGAGGCGGCGGAGGCGAAGGAAACTCCCGGGCAGGAAGTGGTTCGACCTGCAGCAAAACCTTTAAGCCCGACTGGGGGCCTGGCCATCCTGAAGGGCAATCTGGCTTTTGAGGGCTGTGTGGTGAAGATTGCGCACCACCACGGCGACAACTTTCGCGGGCCCGCTCGGGTATTCGACAGCGAAGAGGCGGCGTTTGCGGCGGTAGAAAAGAACCAGCTGCGAAAAGGCGACGTGGTGGTGATCCGCTATGAAGGGCCGCGCGGCGGGCCGGGGATGCGGGAGATGCTGGTGGTAACGGCGGCGATTGTGGGCGCGGGGCTGGGCGAGCAGGTGGCGCTGATCACCGACGGACGTTTTTCCGGCGCCACGCGCGGGCTGATGATCGGCCACGTTGCGCCGGAAGCCTCTGTTGGCGGCCCCATCGCGGCGGTGCACGACGGCGACATGATCAGCATTGATCTGGTGAAACGGGAACTGACGCTGGAAGTCAGCCAAGGGGAACTGGCAGCGCGGCTGCGCAAGTGGAGCGCGCCGGCTCCGCGCTTCACCCGCGGCGTGTTCGCCAAGTACGCCAGCCAGGTTTCCTCCGCATCGCAGGGCGCGATCACTACGCCGGCTGCGGCCGGGGAAATGGCAACCGCAAAATATTAATCATGAGCAAAGAACGCAAAACTGGAGCCGAAATCATCTGGAAGTGCCTGGAACGCGAAGGCGTGAAGCACGTCTTCGGGTATCCCGGCGGAGCCATTCTTCCCGCCTACGACGCGCTGCAGCACAGCTCGATTCACCATGTGCTGGTGCGGCACGAGCAGGGGGCCACACACATGGCCGACGGCTACGCGCGCGCTTCGGGGGGCGTAGGCGTGGCCATTGCCACCTCCGGCCCCGGCGCCACCAACATGGTGACCGGCATCGCCACCGCCATGATGGATTCCTCGCCCATCGTGTGCATCACCGGCCAGGTGGGGAGCAAGCTGATTGGCTCCGACGCCTTTCAGGAAACGGACATTACCGGCATCACCCTGCCTATCACCAAGCACAATTACCTGGTGACGCGTGCGGACGAAGTAGCGCGCACCATCCGGGAGGCGTTTTACATCGCGAAATCGGGGCGGCCGGGGCCGGTGCTGATTGACGTGACCAAGGATGCGCAGCAGTCGAGCTGCGAGTTTGACTGGGAGGCGGCGGCGCCGCAGTTGCCCGGCTATCGTCCCGACCTTTCGCCCAAGCCTGACGAGTACGAGCAGGCCATGGAGCTGATTCATCAAGCTAAACGCCCGGTGATCCTCGCCGGCCACGGCATCCTGGTTTCCGGAGCCGGCGGGGAACTGCTGCAATTCGCCGAGCGGGCGCAGATTCCGGTGGCGCTCACGCTGCTGGGGCTGGGGGCGTTTCCCGCTTCCCACCAGCTCAACCTGGGCATGATGGGCATGCACGGCGAGGCCTGGGTCAACACCATGATCCAGGAAGCCGACCTGCTGATCGCGCTGGGCATGCGCTTCGACGACCGCGTGACCGGGAACATAAAAAATTACGCGCGCAACGCCAAGAAGATTCACGTGGAAATTGACCCCGCAGAGATCAACAAGAACGTGCGTGTGGATGTGGCGCTGGTGGGCGATCTGCGCGCGGTTTTGCAGGAACTGCTGGACGAACTGGAGCCCTGTCAGCACCGCGAGTGGCTGGATTATCTGCGCAAGCTGAAGGGCGATTCAGCGGTGCGCGACATCCAGTCGCTGCCGGACAACGGCCATCTGTATGCGCCTCACGTGATCAACGACATCTGGCGCCTCACGGAGGGCAACGCCATCGTCGTGACCGACGTCGGTCAGCATCAGATGTGGGA
>DASVBI010000432.1:0-3304 GCA_036375915.1 Terriglobales bacterium
TGGCACGCGCGGTATCCCCGCCCGCTACGGCGGCTTTGAAACCCTGGCCGAGCAGCTGGCGAATCGCCTGGCGGAGCGCGGCCACCAGGTCACCGTCTACTGCCGCCGTCCTTTTACTCGCCCGGATGATGCGCTGCGCCCGGGCGTGAAGCGCGTCATCCTACCCACCATTTCCCGCAAGCACTTCGACACCATTTTCAACACACTTCTTTCCGTGTTCCACGTCGGTTTCAGCAGCGCTGACGCCGTCCTGCTGTGCAACGTGGGCAACAGCCCGCTGGCCTGGATTCCGCGTTTGCTGGGCAAGCCGACAGTTCTGCATGTGGACGGCCTGGACCGCAAGCGCAAGAAGTGGAAATGGTTTGCCCGCCAGTACCTGCTGTTCTGCGAATTTCTCTCCGCCTACACCCCCACCCGCCTGCTCACCGACGCAGTTGCCATCCGCGATTACTATTTGCAGCGTTATGGCCGGGACTCCGCCATGATCGCCTACGGCGCGGAGGTGCCGCAGTTGCCGCAGGTTCCCTGGCACGAGCACGATTTCGATATTCCCCAGCGCCGCTACATTCTCTACGTGTGCCGTCTGGAGCCGGAAAACAACCCGGAACTGGTGATCCAGGCCTATGCCCGGCTGAAAACGGACTGGCCCCTGGTGGTGGTGGGCGACAACAAGTACACGCCCGGGTACGTGGACAGTCTCAAGGCGATGGCCGGGTCCAATGTACGCTTCGTGGGCGCCGTCTATGGGCCGCGCTACTGGGAGCTACAGAACAACGCCGGCCTGTTCGTCTCCGCTTTCGAGGTCGGCGGCATTCATCCCTCGCTGGTGGAGGCGATGGCCGCGGGCAATACCCTGCTCTACCTGGATACCAAGGAAAACCGTGAAGCGGTGGGCGATTCCGGGGTCGCCTTCCCCGCCCACGCGGGCGAACTCGCTACCGCCATGCAGCGCCTGCTTAATGCGCCCCATTTGCGCGAGGAACTGGCCGGCAAGGCCCGGGCCCGCGTCACCGAACTTTATTCCTGGGAGCGCATCGTGGATCAATACGAGCAGCTCTTTTGCCAACTCGCCAACCTCGGCCCCTGGCCCGCCCAGGCTGATTTGAACGTGGATCGCAGGGGTGAGAGCGACGTCGTCTGACGGCCCGGTTAACCAGGATGACGGAACCACACTGATGGGAAACAGCGCCGCCAAGGCCAACCAACGACTGCCAGCCGGCAAGGTCATCTTCTCCGTCATCGGAACCTGTCTCTGGTTCGGCATCGGCGCTGGTCTGGCCGAACGCCTCTTGTACCGCCTGTTCCCCGGAACCCTGGGTGGTAACGACCTGTGGTATGACGCGCTGGCCGGCCTGCTTCTGTTCCTGGCGATATCTGTTCCGATTCTAGTACTAGGATTTCTTGCCGGACGCGCCCGCCTCGAGAAGATTGCTTTTTTCTTCTGCGCCGGATTGTTTGCCCTGGACTGTCTGTTCGTGGTCTGGCCGCCGTTGGGACATCGCCTGGGGCAGATGGCCCTGCTCAGCGGCGGCGCGTTGCTGATCGCGCTCCTCGCCACCGCTCTTTTCTGGCGCTTTCCCTCCCCTCTAAGAGCCTTCGCCAGGGCCACTCTTCCCTTGTTGCTGGTCTATCTCATTCTCTATTTGGGAGGCAGCGCCTGGTGGGAGAATCATAAGAAGAGCGTCAGCACCGCCGCACTCCGCCCGCGCCCCGCTTCTCCCAACGTGCTCCTCATCATTATGGATGCCGTAGGAGCGAACCACTTATCCACCTATGGATACGGTCGCAGCACCAGCCCGCACCTGACGGAGTTTGCCGCCCGCGGCCTGCTTTTCGAGAAAGCTGTGGCTCCCTCCTCCTGGACTCTGCCCTCGCACGCCTCCATGCTCACCGGCCGCTTGCCCACCGAGCACCATGCCGGGGAGTACAACTGGCGCCTCGACAGCCGCTTTCCCACCCTGGCGGAGGTCTTTCAGAGCAGTGGCTATCGCACCGCTGGCTTCTCGGGCAACACCCTTCTGTTTAACCGGCGCGTGGGCCTGGCTCGCGGCTATATCCACTTTGAAGACGGAAGCCTGCTGGAACGCCTGCTGCAGACCACCCTGGGCCAGCGCATCCAAACTCGCCTGGTCCGCGCCAACCTTATTGACAACCTCGCCGGCCGCCAGGACGCGCGTGAAATCAGCCAAAACGCCCTGCGCTGGATGCGCCACGGTTCCGGACCATTTTTCGTCACCATCAACTATTTCGACGCCCACGAGCCTTTGCTCCCGCCCCCCTCGTACTTTCACCGCTTCTCCACGCTGCGAGCTCCGCTGAAGGGCCAGTACAACTGGCCCGAGGATATCCAACTCCCGCCTGGCGAGGTGAAGGACGAGGTGGACACCTATGACGCCTCCATCGCTTACATTGACCAGCAGGTCTCGGAGCTGTTCAGCCAGCTCGAGGCGGCCGGCCTGCTGAAAAACACAATCGTGGTCGTCACCTCCGACCATGGCCAGGAGTTTCAGGAACACGGGTTCATGTTCCACGGCAAGGGACTGTACTGGAACCTGCTGCATGCTCCGCTCCTCATCAGCTGGCCGGGACATCTGCCCGCCGGTGAGCGCATCCCCACTCCGGTCGCGCTTCAGTCCCTGCCGGCCACCTTGCTGACCATGGCCGGAGTTGCAAATGATCCATTTCCCGGCCCGTCGCTGAGCGAACTGTGGACCACGCCCGCAGATACCCAAAACTGGCCCGCGCCCGTTTCCGAACTTGCGGAAATGGGGACGCCGCGCTTCCCCAGCTATTACGGTGCCATGAAATCGGTGGTCACACCACAGTGGCACTATGTGCAGGGCGGGAAGTCAGGCCAGGAGCTCTATGCCTGCTGCGACGATGAGCAGCGGGACCTGGCCTCTACCGCGCTCGGGGCCGCGGTCAGTTCCGCGTTTCGCCAGCTATTGCAACAGAACGAACCGCCCACCTCAGAAGGCCTCCGGGCGGCGCTCCGCCAGCGGCTTCTGCAGAGCGCTTTGCAGCAACCGGCCCCGGCAGCATCTAACAGCCAGGAGAAGGTCACAAATCGCCAGCGCATGAATGACCAGTTGCACGCTCTCGGCTATGTACCCTAGTTCCCGATCTGGACCCGCTGCTCGCGGTTATGATTCGTGCTGCGGACCCAGGGTCAGCAAAGCGAAGAAATACCGGGAGGGTCACGGGCAGGCGGTGCGGAACTTGTGACTGGAACCTGCTGTTTGCTAGGTTGCCGGCGGTATTTGTCGTATTCTAGACATTCTCAATCAGCGCGAGACGAAGGAGC
>DASVBI010000595.1:0-2656 GCA_036375915.1 Terriglobales bacterium
ATAGCCAGAACGATGGTGTAGCACCAGATGAGGGGGTCAAAGATCAGGTAGGAGCGCAGACGGCTGAGCAGATGCCTCCACGCGGGTGTGGCGCGCGCACCCTCGCCCGCGTCGAACGGCGACAAACTGGAAGCCTGGTTGGATGAAGATGGCAAATGATTCAGGCGCGAATTCCCAGTTCGCGCATCGCCTCTCCCACAATGTAAATCGAACCGGTGATTACGACCAAGCCCCGAAAGCCGGCCCGGGAGCGGGCCAGGGTGAGGGCGGAGGGAACGTCTGCCGCGCACAGCACTTCGGCGCCGGTGCGGGCAGCGGCAGCGTGAATCTCCTCGGGCGTGGCGGAGCGTGGATTGTCGGCGCGGGTGGCAATGACGCATTCGGCCAGAGGGAAGAGGATCTCGGCGATCTCGCCGATGGCCTTGTCGCGCATGGCGCCAAAGAGAAACGTGAGCCGGCGCTCGCCGTAATGCTGTGAAAGAGCGGAGCGCAAAGCCCAGGCGCCGGCGGGATTGTGGGCGACATCCAGAACGAGTTCCGGCCAGGAATCGTGCCTCGGGACGACCTGAAAACGCCCCGGCCAGCGGGTCTGGCGAATCCCCCCGGCGATATCGGCGGCAGAGATGCGGAATCCATGATCGTTGAGTTCGACCGCCGCGGCGATGGCCAGGGCGATGTTGCGCAGTTGGTGGCGGCCGAGGAGCGGCGATGCCACCACTATTTCCTCGCCCCTGACTTCCAGGGGGTAGGAAGTGCGTGCCGCCTGGCCAGCATCCGCAGCCGGGGATACAGGAGGAACGTAAGGCACGGCGCTGACTGCGCGGGCGCCGCGCTCCAGCACAGCATGGCCGATCACGTCATTCGCGGCGGGGTGCTGGGGCAAAGTGACCACCACCCCGCCAGGATGAATGATGCCGGCCTTCTCGCCCGCGATTTCAGCGATGGTATTGCCCAGAAATTTCTGGTGATCGAGAGCAATGTCGGTGATGACCGAAACCACAGGCTCCACCACGTTGGTGGCGTCGAGGCGGCCGCCCATGCCGACTTCGAGCACCGCAATCTCCACCTTCGCCTCGGCAAAGTGCTGGAAGGCGATAGCGGTCAGCATCTCGAAAAAACTAGGGTGCCAGGGAAGCTCGCCGGCAGCGACCAGGTGGTTGGCAACTTCTTCGACGCGGCCGTGCAGGGTGGCAAACTCTTCATCGCTGATTTCCTCTCCCGTGACGCGGATGCGCTCGTTCAGACGGACCAGGTGGGGAGACGTGTAGAGCGCCGTGCGATACCCGGCAGCGCACAAAATCGAGGCCAGCGTGGCCGCGGTGGAGCCCTTGCCGTTGGTGCCGGCGATTAGAACAGAGGGAAAGCGTTGTTCCGGGTGCCCCAGCGCGGCCAGCAGCACGCGCATGTGGGCCAGGTCAAACTTATGCGAAGGCGTGCGGGCCAGTTCGTGGCCGAGCGCATACAAGTTCGCGACTGCGGAATCGTAGGACAAGCAGCTGACTGGCTTTCTTGCTGGCTAGCTAAGTAGCTCTGGCCGGCTAGCTTATGCGCCTTAATCTATGTGCGCACGACGAAACAGTATTCCACAGCCAAATTCAGCAGGGAAAGTGGGGTCGAGCTAGACAGCCAGGCAGCTACTCAGCTAAGCCGCGGCCATAAAGGCCAGCGCCCTTGCGATGTAGGGCTTAAGCTGCCTGCGGTGGACCACGGCATCGAGCATGCCGTGCTCCAGCAGGAACTCGCTGCGCTGGAAACCTTCCGGCAGCTTCTGGCGGATGGTCTGCTCGATGACCCGCGGGCCGGCGAAGCCGATGAGCGCGCCCGGTTCGGCAATATTCAGATCACCCAGCATGGCGTAAGACGCGGTCACGCCGCCGGTGGTGGGGTCGGTGAGCACAGAAATGTAGGGCACGCGGGCTTCGTGCATGCGGGCGAGCGCGGCGGAAATCTTGGCCAGCTGCATCAGGCTGACCACGCCTTCCATCATGCGGGCGCCGCCGGAAGCGGAGACGATAACCAGCGGCGTTTTCGCATCGGTGGCGCGCTCCACGGCGCGGGCAATGGCTTCGCCCACCACCGCGCCCATGCTGCCTCCGATAAAGGAGTATTCCATGGCGCTCACAATGACCGTCCGCCCTTCCACTTTGCCGCGGGCGTTGATTACCGCGTCTTTCAGCCCGCTATCCGCCTGCGCCTGCTGCAGCCGCTGGCGGTAGGACTTCAGGTCCACAAACTTCAAGGGATCGGTAGAAACCAGGTTGTCGTCCTCAACCTCATACTCGTCGCCGTCGAGAAGCTGCGCCAGGCGGGTGCGGGCGTCAATGCGGAAGTGGCGGTCGCACTTGGGGCAGACGTTGAGGTTCTCGGCCAGGTCCTTCTTCCAGATGATCTGGCGGCACTGGTCACACTTCACCCACAATCCCTCGGTGCGGACTTTCTTCTCGCCCGAGGTGTCCAGCTCACCGCCTTCGCGCTTGAACCAGGCCATAAAACCAGTTGTCAGTTCTCAGTTGCCAGTGGTCAGAAATTTGTAATTGAGTACTTGTGCAATTTGTAGTCTAAGATCCAGCGCCATTGCAGCTGCCGCCGCGTTAGCAAGTTCTAAATTCCCAATTACAAATTACTAAATTACAAATTTACACACTTACCCGATTGC
>DASVBI010000655.1:0-3685 GCA_036375915.1 Terriglobales bacterium
GAGCTCTTCGGCCATGTTAAAGGCGCGTTTACCGACGCCCGCTCGGACCGCGTTGGCCGCTTCGAGTTGGCCGATGGCGGCACCATTTTCCTGGACGAGATTGCCAATGTGCCGTCCTCCCAGCAGGCCAAGCTGCTGCGCGTGCTGGAACTGGGCGAAATGGAGCCGGTGGGCTCCTCTAAGACGCGGCGGGTGAACGCGCGCGTGATTTCCGCCACCAACGCCGACCTCAACCAGGAGGTCACCGCCGGTCGCTTTCGCCAGGACCTGCTGTTTCGCTTGAATACGGTGGAGGTCCACCTTCCTCCCCTGCGGGAGCGGCGGCAGGATATTTCCGTGCTGGCCATGAACTTCCTGAAGCGGTATTCGGAACGCTACGGCAAGCACTTGAGTGGATTTGACTCCGCCGCTCTGCGGGCCATGCTGGAATACGCCTGGCCGGGCAATGTCCGCGAGCTGGACCACTCGGTGGAGCGGGCGGTGCTGCTGGCCGAAGGCGAACAGGTGCGGGTGAGCGACCTGGGACTGCGCGGGGCGCGCGATGGCGGACAAAAGATGGAAGATATGAGCCTGGAAGAGGTAGAGTCTTTGCTGGTGCGCAAGGCGCTGGCCCGCTATGGCGGTAATATCAGCCAGGCGGCGGAAGCGCTGGGCCTGAGCCGCAGCGCGCTCTACCGCCGGCTGCAGAAGTATGGAATCTGATCTGGCCAAACCGGCCGTCACCCCGTCCTCCCGCACCAGTGCTGCCAGGCCGCGTCCGCGCGGGCGGCCCCGCATGGCGCACGAAAACCGGGTGCTGCTGTTTGCCCTGGCCTCCGGGCTGGCGGGGGTCATTCCCGCCATGGTGCTGCTGTGGACCGGCGCCTATTCTGGCAGCACGCAGTGGACCCTCACCGTGGTCATCGTGACCTGCTGGCTGGCCTTCTCCTTCAGCGTGCGCGGTATTGTCATGCGTCCCCTGCAGACTCTGGCCAACATGCAGGCTGCCTTGCGCGAGGGCGACTTTTCCATGCGCGCCCGCGTGGGCAATCCAGAAGACGCGCTGGGCGAACTGATGCGCGAGGTGAACGCGCTCTCGGAGATGCTCCGCGAGCAACGCCTGGGGGCCATGGAGGCGAGCGCTCTGCTGGGCACGGTCATGGCGGAAATTGACGTCGCGGTGTTTACTTTTGACCCGGAAGCGCGGCTTCGCCTGGTGAATCGCGCCGGGGAACGCCTGCTTAGCCAGAACGTGGAGCGCCTGCTGGGCAAGACCGCCGATGAATTGGGCCTGGCTGACTGCCTGGAAGGCGAAGCGGCGCGCACCCTGGAGAAGAATTTCCCGGCGCGCGTGGGGCGCTGGGGCGTGCGCCGCACGGTTTTCCGGCAGGGCGGCGCGCCCCACCAGTTGCTGGTCATTTCTGATCTGAGCCAGGCTTTGCGCGAGGAGGAGCGGCAAGCCTGGCAGCGTCTGGTCCGCGTGCTGGGCCACGAAATGAACAATTCGCTTGCCCCTATTTCCTCCATCGCCCAGAGTCTGGAAACGCTGCTCAAGCGCGAGCCCCGTTCGGCCGACTGGGAAGATGACTTGCGCCGTGGGCTGAAGATTATCAGCGAGCGCTCCGACGCGCTCAGTAAGTTCATGAGAGATTACTCCCGCCTGGCCCGCCTGCCCCGGCCGCAACTGCAGGAAGTGGACCTGGGAGGGCTGGTGCGCGCCGCTGCCAGCCTGGAGACGCGCCTGCCCGTCGAGGTACTCCCCGGGCCTGAAGTCAAGCTGCAGGCGGATCCCGACCAACTGCAGCAGGTACTCATCAACCTTATCCGTAACGCCGCCGACGCCTCTCTGGAAACGCAGGGCAGGGTAAGCGTGGGCTGGACCCGGAATGGCGCTTCGCTCGATGTCTTAGTCCGGGATGAGGGCTTGGGCATTGCCAATCCCGGCAA
The DNA here is from genome assembly GCA_036375915.1 of Terriglobales bacterium. GTDB lineage: Bacteria > Acidobacteriota > Terriglobia > Terriglobales > Acidobacteriaceae > JAICWP01. Next base: position 1,927 of record DASVBI010000655.1, read on the forward strand.
TCTGTTTGTGCCCTTCTTCACAACCAAGCCGGGAGGCTCGGGAATTGGGCTGGCCCTCAGCCGTCAAATAGCCGAGGCCCACGGCGGTACGGTGCAACTGATGAATCGCGCCGAAAGCAAAGGCTGCGAGGCGCGACTGCACCTGCCCCTCTAACCCACAGACAGCGACGAGGTTATCCGGAGGACTGGCCTTTCATTTGTTGTTCCCGGGCGGGAGCTGTTTTGGGCCGGGTGGCGGCCGAGTGAATCAGCAGAACCGCCATAGAGACGACCAGCAGATAAGTGATCATACCGCCGCCCCGGTGGGCGGCAAATGCGATTATCCAGAGAGCGATCAACACAATAAAGATCGCCCACAGGATTTGCGCGGACGGCGAATGCCTGGGTTCGGAAGCTTTCATCATAGGTAGGCTGCAGGAGCTCGAACTTAGGACCTGCTTTGCCTCGAAGTATGCATTTGCCCCGCCATTCCAAAGTTCATCCGCAGGCCAGCAAATTCAACCAGCCAGCCCAGGCTGCTGTGAAGTACAACGTCCTTCAGGTGCAAAGGTTTGCATGACGAGGATAACAATGAGCATTGAGGGATAAAACCGGGCCCGGAATGCCGGTCCCGCTCTGCCTGCGTTTGCGGACTCACCCTGGCCGGCGTCACCCTTGATTTCGGCGACCGGTTGCCGGGTGGGCTGCTGGAGGGAGGTCCAGGGTCACTGCGCCGGCGAAAGGTCAAGCGGGAGGTGGGACAGGGTGAAAACAGTCAGCGGCTGCGTTTCTTCCAGAAGCGCAGCCGCTGCCAGCCCTGCGGCCGCTTGGGGAGGGCTGCGGCCTGCTCAGGCGCGCGAGGTGAATCCTCGACACCAAATTTTTGCCGCAGGCTCGTCAATTCCTGGGCGTGGCGCTGCCGCTCCTGCGTCTCCACTTGCACCCGCTGGCGTTCGTGCGCCTGCTGCCGCGCCGCCAGTCCCAGTAAATCCGCCACCCATTCCCCGTCGCAGAATACTTCCACGCTGCGCGCCACCCACTCGGGCTTACCCCCTTCGTCGTCGGCGCAGGAAGCGCCCACGTTCAGCACCAATTCGTTGTCGCAGCGAATTTCCAGCTGCCCCGTCCTGACCTCTTCCTCGATCTCGTAGATGAAAGTGGTCTTGGTGCTGAAGGTAAAAACATATTCCGCTTGTTCGGTCCGCAGCAGCGTAGAGTGATAACCCAGCTCGCTCACTTCCTTCACATCGGGATGGATGTAGTGGGGGCACATCGCCTTCCAGGTAGGAAAGCTGCGCACGCTGTCCAGATACAGAGCCAGCATCTTCTCCGGGATATTGCGATCCCAGGGCGCGGTCGTTTCGGGCCGGGAATGGCTGAAATCGGACATCGGCGGCGGCATGAGCGAGAGCGGAGAGCCAACGCTTAAGCTAACCCTACGGCAGGCTGCGGTCAACTCCTGCCGTGGGCGCAAATTGTGGAAAGCTGCGCCGGCGAGCCATATTTCCGGTTGACAATCCAGAACCTGCATAAGCAGAATCGGGGCACTCGTCCACAGAATTCCGGAGTTTGGGGGGAACAGGCGCTTCCGCGTGGGCTCGCTCACATCAGTTTGGGAGGATCTTTGGGACGCTCTTACCTTCGCCTCATGTCGCTGGCCTTCGTTGCCAGCATTATGACGCCGCTGGTGATTTACGCTGGCAGCCAAGCCATTGTCCACCCCGGGTCCCTGAACATCGGCCCCGAGTTGGCGGTTACAGTTGCGATATTGATTGTGGTG
>DASVBI010000516.1:0-5057 GCA_036375915.1 Terriglobales bacterium
CCGACGTGGTCTTCTCGATCTGGCTGCGGATCTCCTTGACCCGGCCCTCGATGTCCGCGCCCTTGCCCTTACCCTCGACGATGGTGGTGTTGTCCTTGTCGATGGTGACGCGCTTGGCGCGGCCCATGTCAGCCAGCTGCACGTTCTCCAGCTTGATGCCCAGGTCCTCGGTGATGGCCTTGCCGCCGGTGAGGATGGCGATGTCCTGCAGCATGGCCTTGCGGCGGTCGCCGAAGCCCGGGGCCTTGACGCCCACGGCCTGCAGCGTGCCGCGCAGCTTGTTGACCACCAGAGTCGCCAGGGCCTCGCCCTCAACGTCCTCGGCGATGATCAAAAGCGGCTTGCCGGCGCGCGCGATCTGCTCCAGCAAGGGCAGCAGGTCCTTCATGGAGCTGATTTTCTTTTCGTGGATGAGGATGTAGGGATCCTCCAGCACGGCTTCCATGCGCTCGGCGTCGGTCACGAAGTAGGGGGACAGGTAGCCGCGGTCGAACTGCATGCCCTCGACCACTTCCAGCTGCGTCTCCATGGTGCGGGACTCTTCCACGGTGATGACGCCGTCCTTGCCCACCTTCTTCATGGCCTCGGCAATGATGCGGCCGATGGTCTCGTCGTTGTTGGCGGAGATGGTGCCCACCTGGGCAATCATCTCGCCGGTTACCGGCTTGGAGAATTCGTCCAGCTTGCCCTTGCCGCGGTTGCCTTCCTTGTCCACCACGCCGCAGATAGTGCTGACGGCCTTGTCAATGCCGCGCTTCAGGGCCATGGGGTTGGCGCCGGCGGCTACCGTCTTCACGCCTTCGCGGAAGATGGCCTGGGCGAGAACGGTGGCGGTGGTGGTGCCGTCGCCGGCCACATCGCTGGTCTTGCTGGCGACTTCGCGCACCATCTGCGCGCCCATGTTCTCCAGGGGCTCTTTGAGTTCAATTTCCTTGGCTACGGTGACGCCGTCCTTGGTAATGGAGGGCGAACCGAATTTCTTCTCGATAACCACATTGCGACCCTTCGGGCCCAGCGTCACCTTGACCGCGTCGGCCAGGAGGTTGACGCCGCGCAGGATCGCCTGCCGCGACTCTTCTCCGTGAACAATCTGCTTTGCCATACTTTTCGTCTCCTATGATTTCAATGCTTGCCGACGGCTGGCGTCGGATGAAATTCAAAACCGGCTGGCTAGCCGACTGGCTGTCTGGCTGACTAGCAAACTCGCCTCGCCAGCTACCAGCTGCCAGCTACTAACTACCGTTTTCCAGCGGTGGCGTGCTCTTTCTCGGCCTTGCGCGCGCCTTCCAGGATGCCCAGGACTTCCTCTTCCTTCATGATCAGGAAATCCTCGCCGTCAATCTTTACTTCGGTGCCGGCGTAGCGGCCAAAAAGGACGCGATCGCCTGCTTTCACAGCCAGGGGAAATACTTCGCCTTTCTCATTGCTCTTGCCTTTGCCGACGGAAATGACTTCGCCCTCCTGGGGCTTGTCCTTGGCCGTGTCGGGGATGATGATGCCGCCGCGCGTGGTTTCTGCCTCTTCCACGCGACGCACCAGAATGCGGTCATGTAGTGGGGTGAATTTAGCTGCCATGCTCCTACTCCTTTCAGAGATTCGCTCTGCGATGGGTTGAAATTTTGAGAACTAGACTTGTTTGCGATGAAGAACTGTTGCGGGGCGCTGTTAGCACTCTAGCCCGTCGAGTGCTAATCTTAAAAGCTTTAGCGGCCGATTGTCAAGCGTGTCGGCATACCTGTAAGTCACTGTAATATAAGTATGTTGCACACTATTATTTTTCGTCCGAGGGAAATCGGCAGGACAACGATGAGGTGGAACATTGTCTCTAAGGAAAATGAGGGTGGAAATGCCACTGGACAGGGGGAATCAAAGTGGTAAAGTGCAAACTGCTCTCGCCCGCCCAGTAGCGAGGGCCAAGGCAGTACTTCCCAGGTTGGTGGTATGCGGAACCCGTTCCTCGCGCGGCAGCAGTCCGCTATATTCGAAGCTAACCCTGCAATAAATCATCAGCATAGTGACTCATGGTTAAGTTTGCGGCCCAGGCTGGTGCTGCTGTGTGCGCTGCTTCTATGCGTTCCGCTGTGGAGCCAGGAGCCAGTGGCGCCGCCGGGCGAGATCACCGCCAAAGCCGCTCCACCGCCGCCACTGAATGGGCCCCAGCCGGCATCGGCTGAGGTCACGCCTGCCGCTTCCGAGCATGCAGCCAGGCGCCTGAAACCCGAAGACAACGTCAACTTGATCGGACAGCGCAATGTGGGTGGCGGAGTCAATTTTTACTCGCTGCGCAAAGAACAGGCACTGGGCCATCAGCTGGCGGAGCAGGTAGAGACCCAGTCACGGCTGATCAGCGACCCGGTGGTAACCGAATACGTGAACCGCATCGGCCAGATGATTGTCCGGCATTCCGATGCCAAGGTTCCCTTTACCATCAAGGTGATTGACGATGACGAGATCAACGCCTTCGCGCTCCCCGGCGGGTACTTCTACGTGGACAGCGGGCTCATCCTGGCGGCGGACACGGAGTCGGAACTGGCGGGTGTGATGGCGCATGAGGTGGCGCACGTGGCGGCGCGACATGCGACAAGAAACGCCACCCGGGCGCAAATTTTCAACCTGGCTTCTATTCCTCTGGTCTTTGTCGGCGGTCCCATCGGCTACGTCGTGCGTGAGGTGGCGGGATTGGCCGTGCCCATGGGGTTCTTGAAGTTCAGCCGCGACGCGGAACGTGAGGCCGACCTGCTGGGGCTGCAATACGACTATGCCGCCGGTTATGATCCTCAGGCCTTCGTGCAATTCTTCGAGAAGCTGAAGGCGGGGGAGAAGCAGCACAGGGGAATGGTCGCCAAGGCCTTCGCCACTCATCCCATGACCGGCGACCGCATCAAGCGGGCGCAGCAGGAAATCGCCATTATGCTGCCCTCGAAGCCGGAATATGTGGACGATACCAGCGAGTTCCACGAAATCAAGCAGCGCCTGGCCCGCGATGTGGAAGCACAGCGTCCGGATAGCGGCGGGCCGCCCCGCCTGATACGGCGCGACCGCAAGGAGAAAGACAAGGACGATTCCGGGCCGGTGCTGCGAAGGAAGCCGGCGCCGCCGCAGTAACCACGGTTCAAAGTTCCAGGTTTCAAAGTTTCGGCCAGTCTGAAGCTTGAAACTGCCAGTTCAGGATGCCTAGAATACTGTCATGCGGAAAGCCCTTGCGGTCCTAGCCCTTCTCGCCGTCTTCGCCACCCTTTCCCTGGCCAAGGATAAAAAGAAGAAAAAAGAAAAAAATGAGGACGCTACCATCAATTTCCTGGTGGTGCGGGCCAGCAACGGCAAACCGGTGCGCAATGCCGCGGTGGTGCTGCACGAGGTGGACGAAAGAGGGCATCAGTCGAAGGGTGGCTACGAACTGAAGACCGACCTGGACGGCAAGACCAGTTTTGACGGCGCGCCGTACGGCAAGCTGAGGGTGCAGGTGCTGGCGCCCGGATTGCAGACCTTCGGGCAGGATTACGACATCAGTCAACCGGTGCACGACCTCACTATCAAAATGAACCCGCCGCAAAAGCAGTACTCGGTGTACGACAAATAAGCCCAGCCGCCTCTCCACCCCCCTCGGCTGCCATCTGACTTGCCTGTGCCCCGCATCTTGTTTTAACCATGGAACGGCGCAGAGAGCCGGCGTTACACCTCCTGGCGTAGCTCGCGGCGCAGGACCTTGCCCGAGGGGGTGCGGGGGATGGACTCCACGAAGCGGATTTCGCGCGGCTGCTTGTAACCGGTGAGGCGCTGGGCAACAAAGTCGCGGAGCTCGTCCGCGGTCTTGCTGCAGGCAACGTGGCCTTCGCGCAGCACCACGAAGGCGCAGGGCAGTTCGCCGGCGGCGGCATCGCGCTTGCCGACCACGCCGCAATCCCGCACCGCGGGATGCTCCAGAAGCACGGCCTCAACCTCAGCCGGCGCCACAGGAAAGCCTTTGTACTTGATCATCTCCTTGCGGCGGTCCACGATGCGGAAAAAATCAGCGCCATCGCGGGTGGCCACATCGCCGGACCAGTACCAGCCGTCGCGCAGCACTGAAGCTGTGGCGTGCGGCTCTTTCCAGTAGCCCAGCATGAATTGCGGGCCCCGCATGACCAGTTCGCCGCGCTCGCCAGTGGCTACCTCGCAGTCGTTTTCGTCAAGGATCCGGCATTCGGTTTCGGCGACCGGCTGACCGATAGTGTCGGGGCGGTAGCGCGCGGCGTCGAGATAGCCCATATGCGTGACCGGGGAAGCCTCGGTCATGCCATATCCCTGGACCACCTTAATGCCCGTGAGCTCGGTGAAACGACAGGCCAGTTCGGGCGGCAGAGGCGCAGCCCCGGATTTCACCCAGCCGACCTGGTGGCGGCGGGGAAAGGCGCCCTGTTCCACCGCCTGACAGAAGGCGTTGAGAATAGGAGGCACGCAGGGCATGCAGGTGATGCCCTGGTCGGTGATAAGGCGCACCGCAGCGGCGGTATCAAACCGGGGCATGAGCACGATGGTTGAGCCCAGCACCATGGGCGGATTGAGCACCACGTTCAAGCCATAAATGTGGTACAGGGGAAGGAAACAGAGCAACACGTCATCACGTCGGAAAGCACAGCCGTCAGGGCCGATGATCTGGTAGATGTTGGCGATCAGGTTGAAGTGGGAGAGCATGACGCCCTTGGGCAGGCCGGTGGTGCCGCTGGAGTAGGGCAGGGCGGCGAGGGCCTGCTGCGAGGACTGTTGCGGCGAAGGCAGTGGCGCGGAAGAGGGACGCAGCAGCTCGGCAAAATTGCCATCTCCGGTGGTGTAAACCCGTCGCAGGTCGGGGAGGCCGGAGAGATTCATGCTGCTGATGCGGCTGTCGCTGATGAGCATGGCAGCCCCGGAATTTTCCAGCTGGGAGCGGACCTCGCGCTCGCGGTAGCTGGGGTTGAGCAAGGTAGCAGTGCCGCCGGCCAGGGTAGCGGCGTGGTAGGCGGCGCAGAATTCCCAGGAGTTGGGCAGATAGATAGCCAGGACTTCTCCGGGATTCAAGCCGGCGGTGACCAGGCCTC
>DASVBI010000713.1:0-2054 GCA_036375915.1 Terriglobales bacterium
GGAACCTTACACCATAGCCATGCTGACGTGCGACGCGCTCGCTTACTATTACCTGCGCAATCCCCTGCCCTACGAAACGCCCACTCCCAAGCCCCTGGTGCCGCCGCCCTGGAAACTGGAAGTGCTGGCCTCCGACATCAGTTATACCGCCTTGCGCACCGCCCAGGACGGGGTTTACACCGACGCCCAGATGGAAGCCGTGGATTTTGCCTATCGCCTACGCTATTTCGACAAGCTGGGCGACAAGTATGCGGTCAAGAAGGCGGTCAAGGATCTGGTGCGCTTCGATTTTCATAATCTGAAAACCGAGTTCCTGCCCCAGCGCAACGACGTGATCTTTGGCCGCAACGGGATGATTTATTTCGATGACCCGGAACAGAAACGGCTGGTGGAAAAGTTTTACCGCTGCCTCAATCCCGAGGGCTACCTGTTCCTTGGCCACGCCGAAAGCCTGTTCGGAATCAGCGAAAAGTTCCGCATGGTCCACCGCGACAATGGCACCGCCTACCAGCGCGTGGAGGTGAAGGCGTGAGCTTCTTCTCCGAGGACCGGGCGGCGGAATTGCGCCAGCTGTTCTTTGAGAGCTCCCAGGAAATCCTCCAGTCCCTTAACGAAGAGGCGCTCCACCTGGAGAAAAATCCCGGAGACGCGGAAATTGCCCGCAACATCCGCCGGGCCGTGCACACCCTGAAAGGGGACTCGGCGACGGTGGGCTGCCGCGAGCTCAGCCAGATCGCCCACGAACTGGAGGATGCGCTGGCTCCAGAAGTGACCAGCGCCACGCCCGGCGCTGAACTGGTGGAGCTGGTGCTCTGCGCTGCCGACACTTTCGACGGCCTGCTGGCCGCCTATCGCGGCAACCTCCAGCTTCCCAGCGTCGAGCCTTTGCGCACGTTGATCGCCAAATTACGTTCCGGCGCGGGTGTCAAATCCCCAACCGCTTCTCCGGCGCCTTCGGCTACCGCTCTTTCCTGGAGCGAGTATCAGCAACTCGCCATCAACCAGGCCCTGCAGCGCGGCAAAAGCGTGTATCGCGTCGCCGCTGACCTGGACCCTAACTGCCCCATGAAAGCCGCTGCCTGGCAGCTGCTCCAGAACGTGCTGCAGCGCGCCGGCGAAGTTCTGGCCGTGCAGCCGGAAAACCCCGGTTCCGAACAGGTGGCGCGCTTCGAGGTGGTCATCAGCAGCGACAAGCCGGAAACCTGGATCGCCGAGCGCTGCCACATTCCCGCCGTGATTGCCTCCGCCAGAGTTACCCCCTGGAAGGCCCGCCAGCCGGCCCAGCCGGTTGCCGCGGAACCAGCCGGAGCCAATGCCGCCCTGGAAAACATTTTGCGCGTGGATGCCGAGCGCCTGGACCAGTTGCTGAACTTGATCGGCGAACTCATCATCGGCCGCTCCATGCTGCAGCAGGTGCTGGGCGAATTCAGCCGCCGCTTCCCCAAAGACTCACTGCGCGCCCGCTTTGCTGATGCCATGGCTTTTCAGACCCGGGTGCTCAACGACCTGCAGCGCTCCGCCATGCAGGTGCGCATGGTTCCCGTGGAGCATCTGTTCCGCCGCTTCCCGCGCCTGGTGCGCGACGTGGCCAAGCATTGCCGCAAAGAGGTGGCTCTTCTGCTCAGCGGCCAGCACACGGAACTTGATAAAAGCATCCTCGACGCCATCGCCGAGCCTCTCGCCCACCTGGTTCGCAACGCCGTGGATCACGGACTGGAGAGCGCGGAGGAGCGCCAGAAAGCGGGCAAGCCCGCCAAGGGCACGGTTCGTCTCAATGCCTACCACCAGGGCAACCACGTGGTAGTCGAAGTCGGTGACGACGGACGCGGCCTGGACCCTTCCCTCATCCTGAAAAAAGCGGCGGAATACGGAATTGTGAGCACTGAGGAAGCCGCCCGGCTCAGCCCCTCTCAAATTTTGGAATTGATTTTCCGGCCCGGCTTCACTACCGCCGAGCAGGTCACTGAGATTTCCGGCCGTGGCATCGGCATGGATGTGGTGCAAAGCGTCGTCCAGCGGCTCAAGGGCAGCATCAGCATCCAGTCTGAGCCCGG